>JAQULY010000110.1 GCA_028718445.1 Kiritimatiellia bacterium | reverse complement strand
CGCGCTCCCGGCGCTTTCCAGCAGGAAGACTGCAGCCCCTTCTCCGGGGGAGGCGGCGCGTCCGGTCTCCGCCAGGGCGGCCCAGAGCGTGTCGTTCAGCGCCTCGCAGCCTCCGGCCAGCATGATATCGGCCTCTCCCTGCCGTAGCGCGTCCAGTGCCGCCAGCAATGCCTGCGTGGAGGCATCGCGGCCGCTGACGAAGTTCAGGTGCGCCCCGCGCAGTTCCCACTCCATCGCGGCAAGACTGATGGCCGCGTTGGCGTAGGCGTGTGGGAAGAGCATGGGCTTCACCAGCCGCGGCCCCTTGCCGACATAGTCCGCGAAGAACCGCGACAGCGTGCCGATCGCGCCCCAGGCGCTGCCCAACGCCAGACCCGCTCGCGAAGGCTCGAACGCTCCCTTGGCCAGACGGCCATCGCGCAGCGCCAGCGCGCAGGCCGCCAGCAACAACTCGCTCTGCCGGTCCAAGTAGGCCTTGGGCGCCGGCAGCAAAGTGGCAAGCTCGAAATCGGGGACTTCGCCTGCCAGGTTCGACAGGCCGGCCGGCGGTTGGGCGCGTGCGGCCGGAAACAACGCCGGTTCACGTTCGGACCAGGCGGCGGCGCATTCCTCGCGCCCAATGCCCAGCGCGCAGAGCGTGCCGATACCGGAGATGACGATGTCGAGGGGTGGGGACATGGGGGATTGGAGGGTGGGTGATTGACTGGGGGTGTGATCAGCGTGTTAGGATTACGGCCGCGTTGCATCCGCCGAAGCCGGCCGAGTTTGACAATACGCAACGAACCTGAGCGGCGCGCGGGCGGTTGGCGACGACATCGAGCGGACACTCCGGATCGGGCGCGGAGTAGTACATGGTGGGCGGTATGAGCCCGTCGCGCATGGTTAGAATCGCGGCGATGACTTCGATGCCGCCGGCCGCGCCCAGCATGTGGCCCAGGCTGGACTTGATCGAGGTGACCGGAATGGAGCCGGCGCGTGCGCCAAAGACATCGGCGATTGCCTGCGCTTCGGTGACGTCATTGGCCTGTGTGCCGGTGCCGTGGGCATTGATATGGTCAATTGCCTCGGCCGGCAGCGCGGCGCGGTTCAGCGCCTGCCGCATGACCTGCGCGCTGCCTGCGGCGCGCGGGGGCGGGGCCGTCATATGGAAACCGTTGTTGCCCGTGGCCCATCCCACCAGTTGCGCCAGCGCTACCCCGCCGCGTTCCTCGCAGGTCTCCGCGCGCTCGAGCAGGAGTGCGGCCGCGCCTTCGCTGAAGATGGTGCCGGAACGGTCGCGGCTGAAGGGGCGCACGCGATCGCGCGACATGGTGCGCAGCGAGCACAGACCGCTCCAGGCGCAACGCGAAATGGCGTCGTAGCCGACCACCAGCATACGCTTGGCCCGGCCGGCGCACAGCAGCTCGGCGGCATACGCCAGCGCGGCCGCGCTGGCGGCGCACGAGAGCGAGAGCGTGACGGCCGGCCCCCGCAGGCCGAGGGCGACGGCCAGCCACTTTGTGGCGGCATCCAACGCACATGCGCAGAGGCGACCGCCCTCCTCGCCGGCCAGGGCGCGCTCGCCGATGTCCAGCGCGCCGAAATTGCTGGCCGTCACGATGCCCAGGTTGTCCGTGCCGCCGCCGGCTTGCGCGATGGCCTCGACGCAGGCGCCCGCCGCGAAACCGGTTGCGAGACCGCATGTGCCGGGCGACACGGACGTCGCGGGCGGCGTATAGCCGCGTATCTGGCCGCCTCGCGTGCAGGCGATGCCGCCGAGATCGAAACGGTCCAGCGTCGAGATGGCGTCGTCACCCCGCGACACGGCCTGCCAGAAGCGCGGCACGGAGCATCCCAGCGGCGTGACCGCGCCCATGCCGGTGACCACTATGTGAGTGTCATTACAGCTCATCGTTCATGCCCGCATGCACAAGCCGCCGTCCACGCACAGCACCTGGCCGGTGATATAGGCGGCAGCGTCCGAAGCCAGAAAGCTCACCACGGCGGCGACCTCCTCGGGCTTGCCGAAGCGGCCCATGGGGATGGACTCCAGTTGTTTGGCGCGCTTGGCGGGCGGCGTATCGGCCGTCATGGCGGTGGCGATCGGTCCCGGCGCTACGACATTGACCGTGACGCCGCTCGACGCCAGCTCGCGCGCGGCCGTGCGCGCCAAGCCCAGCAGTCCGGCCTTCGAGGCACTGTAGGCGCCGTGCATCGCGTCGCCCAGCAGCGCGGCGTCGGACGAGATGTAGACGATGCGGCCGAAACGCCGCCGCATCATGGCCCGCGAGACGGCCTTGGTCAGGAGAAAGGCGGCGTCAAGATTGGCCGCCATCACGGCGCGCCACTGATCGAATGATGTCAACGTCAACGGTTGCGCGGCGTTGATGCCGGCGTTCGACACCAGAATGTCGATCGTCCCCCAGGCCGATTCGATCTCGCGCACGCCGGCGGCTACGGCCTCGGGCTGCGAGACGTCCGCCGGTAGCGCGCGCGCCTCGCCTCCGGCTCGGCAAATCTCGGCGGCCAGTTGCGTGGCAGCGGTCTCCGAACGCAGGTAGTTCACGACCACCCGGCAGCCCTTCCTGGCCAGCGCGAGGGCGATGGCACGGCCAATGCCGCCGGAGGCGCCGCTTACCCAGGCAACTCGCTTGCGATCCGTGTCGTTCATTGAGCGCCTCCGGGCAGGAAGGGCGCTAACACGCTTTCGGTAATGATCTCGGCGCCGGTCTTCGACTGGATGGCATGAAGGTCCAGTCCGTGTGCCTGGGCCAGGCGCCTGGCCTTGGGCGTGGCGCGGACGGGGGCGGGCGCACCCGGCGGCGGTGCGGGAGCCGTCGCCGCCGCGTCCGCGGTCACGGACTGGCCGCCGGGCGTGCCGTCCGTCGCGGCGGTCCTGGCGCGCTCGCGGTAGGCGGCCATGATGGCGGCGTTCTCGGCCGCGGCGCCGGCGTCGGTTTCGCCAGGCGAACCGACCAGGGCCAGGATGTAACCGATCGGCACGATGCTCTTCTCGCCCGCCAGCACCTCCAGCAACGTGCCGCCGGCCGGAGACTCGAGATCGAACGAGGCCTTGTCGGTGGTCAGCTCCGCCACGGCTTCGTTGGCCGTCACGCGCTCGCCAGGATGCCGCCGCCACGCCGTGACGGTGACATCAACGATATTCGCGTCAATAAAAGGCACGGTGATGCGTGTCATACAGAGCCATACTACCTATATATTCCAGTCCTCGGCCAGTGGCAAGTTTGCGGGCGCCTTCACGCTGTCTGGCGGTATGGGCAGCATGACGGGAGGCATGGCATTGCCGGCGCGATCGCGAATGAAGATCTTCATCCAGAGGTTGTCCTCGGGCGGCAACGTCACGCGTGCCGGACGCAACACGGTCAGCGGCGTCTGACCGCCGCCTTGCCAGAAGATCCCCGCGACGCCGCTGGCGTCGTAGGCGCGGAAGGGCACAACGTCTGCCGCGGTCCACGGCGCCATGACGGCGGCGGCCCGCACCTGCAACGCGTTGGTGGCGTTTTCGGGAAAAGCGAGGTCAAGATCGCTGACGACCAAGTCATTGGTCACGCCTGTCTCGTTCCGCAGGAAGGTCCGCGCATCCACCATAAAGTCGTTCCAACGGCCGGGCTCCCAGTTCGGTTTTCCGTGCACGACATCCACGCCGGCCGTCGGCGCGAATGGAAATGCCAAGGCATAGGATGCGCCATTTGCGGGTTTGCGGGCGGTGGCGGGAGCGCCGCTGAGGCGACAGCGCAACTCGAAGAGCGTCTGCCCCGACGGCGCGGCGGCACCGGGCGCCAGGCGCAGGCTCAACGCCAGCCATGGGAAACTGGCGGTGTTCCAGTGCGGCGCGAAACTGCGGCGCGTAAAGGCCTGCTTGCCGCCAGGACGCAATGTCAGCGCCTTGTACTCACCCGCCGGTTCCACGGCCGCTTGCACCTGGCTGGCGTGGCTGTAAAAATCATTCGGTCCGGACATGCTCCCCGCCAGCCACAGGAAATTCGTGTTCAGCGCAGGCGGCAACAGTGCGGGAGGCGTCTTGTCCGCGGCGTAACTGACGGTCACGGAACACTCATGCGCGGGCGATGGATTGCCCGCGGCGTCCACCACCTGGTCGAAACGAAGCTTGAAGCCCGCGCCATCGCCGGCGGCTTGAATCTGGCGGCGCAGCAACAGCGGCCAGTCCATCTCGAAGAAGACGCCATCAGGGCGGTAGCTGACGGTGCCTTGCGCGTCCTGCAGCAGGGAGATGGGCGCGCCGTTGCACGTGACAGTCATCTTGTCGAAATCCGGCAAGGCCCCGACGCCGGTGGCGAAACTGAGATTCAGCACGGTGCCGTTGAGCCGTCCCGGCGCGCCGGCCACGCTCGATGACATGACCACCGGCTCGCGATCAACCAGAATCGGTACGTCAGCCGGTTCCGACCAGTCGCCGCGGTGGCCGCGGGCACGCACCACCAGGTGGTGCACGCCTTCAGGCAGCACGCCGGTAGCCACGCTCACCCATGTGCCGGTGGAGGCCGTCTGCCAGTTGGCCGCATCCTGGACGCCGCGGCCGCGCAGTCTCCATGGCGCCGGTCCCGGCGCAAGCGCGAAGGCGAGCCCGGCGACGCCATCAGGCGCATGGCATCGCGCCAGGAAAGAGAGCGGACGGCGCTCGCTCACCGCCGGCCCGGCCGCAAGCTCGTCGACGTCCAGCGTGCTGTAGCGGCCGGTCTGATCGGGACCTTTGCAGGAACCCACGGTGATATTGACGGGAGTCAGCGCATAGCCCGTATAGATCTGGCGCGGGCCGATGGCGTCGGCCGGCATGCCGATCCAAGTGTGCCAGGCGCGGTCCAGACTGGTCGTGCCGGCGAGACGCACGCCTACCGCCTGCGGGTGCTGTTCGGCGAAGCTGATGACTCCATAGGCGCCGGCTTGCAGTGAGACGCGGGCCATCGGATCGCCGCGGTACCGGAACTGCAGCACCGGCCAGGACAGCAGGTTGTAGCTTTGCGCCAGGATGCCGCGCAGGCACGAGGCCGAGCCGCGGTTGGCAAAACGCAGATACGTCTGCTGCCCGACGTCGTCGAACATAATCTGCGGCGGTTGCGACGCCTGGAACGCGCCGGGCAGGACGTCGCGGCCTTCGAAGTTCTGATAGCATGCGTCGCCGTCCGGCAGTGCCAGCGCCACCAGGACCGGCGGCAGCGCGGCTTGCGCCGCTCGCAGTGCGCTCATCTGAGCGTCGCTCAGCAACTGCGTAAAGGGACGGCCGTCGCCGAGACCGAGATCGAGACGCACGGGCTCGTTCGTTGCGAACGGGGTGCGCGGCAACGGGATTACCAGTTCGTTGTCCTCGATCCAGGACGACGCGACGGGACGGGCGTTGACGGTCACGCTGCGGGGAGGCAACAGTGCGTTGGGCCAGGGCAGCGTGGACGCGACGCGCAGGCTCCACGGCGGCCGGCTGGAGACCGCCACACGCAAGCCGGCTTCCGCGGCGGGCATCAAGCCCCACTCGACGACAGGTTGCCTGGGATCGAGGTGGGACGGCAGCGCCAGCGTGTTGAGCCTGCCGGCGACGCCCGCGGCCAGCGCCGTCCGGCAAGTCGTCAGATCGGCGTCCGCACCGGCGGTCAACTCGGGCGCGCCCAGGAAGATGGGGCGGAAATTGCGGACAGCATACCAGGTGTCCGGTGGATTGCCGCACAGCCCCTGCTGCACGTCGCTGGACTGCAGATTGCCGAAGCCCTCCACGATCGCATTGGTGGCCTTGGCGGGACGATCAACCGGTAGCCACACGGTCACCGGCGTCCAGGCGAGCCGATCGTCGCGGGACGGCGATGGCGGCGGTTCGCGCTCCAGGCTGCCGGCCAGCCGGCGCGGTCCGCGCGCCTCGTCGCTACCGCAAATGCGGTGCGTGTAGCACGCCACAGGCTTGAAACTATCCTTATCGCCCGTGCCCAGCGCGTACTCAAAGTTGAAGCGCGCGTCAGCGGCGCGGGCGACCTCGAAGCGCCAGCCGAGCAACCGGCTGACGGGCACGGGATCGAAGCGGGCGCGGGCCAGCAGCGTGCCTCCGCCCTGCGAGGCCGTGACGCGCATTTCGGGGCGCTGACCCTGGCGTGAGAACTCGAGCACGGGACGGCTGACGCCGTCATCCGCCTTCCAGCAGGTCTCGTCCAGCAGTTCGGCCGGGAGACCGTTGACGCGCAGTGACGGCGCGGCGACGGTGGCCGGTGGTGGCGGGGGCGCGGGCAAACGCGTGATGCGCCGGCGCGCGAACGCGCGCGGACGGATGGTGTCGGCCGTGACGCGCGCGCGCGCCACCACCATCGAGTTCATGTAGGTCCAGAGACCGAACGATCCGCGCGGCAGCGGCTCCGGGTCGTTCACGTCCAACAGCGTCTCGTTGTCGAAATCGAAACGCAGCCGCCCGCCGGCGCGGCTCAAACGCAGCGTATACCAGGCGCCGTGCACGTCGCGGCCGCCCGCCAGGAGCGGCTCGTAACCGCGGCGCTGACTGCCTTCGCGGACACGCGGCGCCGCGTAGCGGTCGGTAGCCTGCAGCAGTTGTCCGTTGCGGAAGAGGCGTGTCCAAAGCTGCGACTCGTCGGGATCCCAACCGGTGCATGTGATCGTGTAACCGTCGCCGGTGCTTTCGCGCGCGTTCATGATCGTCAGGTTGAGATCGCCAGGCCGCTCGTACCAGCCATGCCGCATACCGGCATTCATCTCGATGCTGAAATCGCCGGCGATCTCGTATTTTGACCAGAGCGCCGCGAGCGAGGAGCCGTTTTCGCCGGTCATGTTGGACCAGGTCGGCGTGCACTGAAAACGGTTGACGATCTCCCAGACACCGCCATTGATATTCCAGTCGTGGAGCGACTCCGTGAACAGACAGTCGAGCACGGGTGACCGCAGCACCCGCGAAAGATGCAACTGCTCGGCGGTGAAGCCCTGAACCAGCATACGGCGTCCCGGGTAGGGCACCGGCACCTGGCAGCGGGCGAGCACGCCCGTGTCGCACAGCAGCAGGAACAGATGGCCGGACATGCGCGCTTCATAGTAGCGCACAGTGGCGCCCTTATCGTCGCTCTTGGTTTCGGGCAGCGCCGTTAGCGGTATCGCGCAGCGTGCGGTCAGGCTGGTCTGGCCGGCCGCGCGAGTGCATAGCGCGATGCTGTCGTTGGTGATCGCGACCTGCAGCGTGCCGTTGGATTGGCCTTCAGGCACGGCCAGGTGCAGCCGGGAATTGGCGACCGCCGGCAGTCGCACGCCGACTTCGTGCAGCACGTCGCTCTTGTACCAGGCGCGGCCGTCGGGGTAGGGGAGCCATTGCCCCTCGGGCGAAGCCCAATGACGCATGAACGGATCGGTCACGTAGAGCGGGTTCTTCTCGAAGCGGTCAGTCAGCAGGGGCGGACGCGAGCGGAACAGCGGCGGCGTCAACTCGACGTCGGTATCGCGCGAGAGCCAGATGCCGCCCGCGCCGTGGGGCGGCGACGGTACTTCGTGCCACAATGCCAGGTGCCCGTTAATGGACCCGCGAATTTCGCCCGCACGGGTGGTGTCGAGTGAGAGTGTGACGATGCCGTCATCCGCGGCGAGTGCGATGGCGTCGAGACGATTGGTGCCATCGCTCCGCACCTCCTCCAGCCGCAACTCGCGCTGCGGTCCGGTCTGGGAGCAGACCATACGGAAGTGCGGCTGGCGCGTGCCGCTCCACCCAGCCAGCAAGGCGGCCTGCCAGGTGCCGCCTTTCGGCGCGAGTGCCACATCCAGGCGTGTCGGCGGGTCGCTGGTGGCGCCGACGATCAACTCGAAGGGTGCGACGCCGGCGCGTTTGCGCCAGTGCGCGCGGGCCGGGAAGGGAATCTCCGGCGCGGCCGTGGCGACGCCGGGTAACGGTCCTTCCAGGAGATCCGCGGCGCCTTGTCCGCGGCGGCGCCACAGCGCCACGTCGGCCGGCGAATCCAGCGACATATCCGCGTGGGTCCAGGCCGCTACATCGTCGAAACGCGTGCCGTCGGGGGCATCACTGAAAAGGCCGAAACGGCCGCCGGGCGGAAAGGCCAGGCGGCGCCGGATGACCTCGACGTTGTCCACCAGGCAGATGACGTGGTCGTCGAAGATGCGCGCCTCCAGCATGAGCCACTGGCCGGGCAGCAGCGTGGTCTCGGCGCCCTCCACGAATCGACCCAGTCCGCGCCCGGGCGCGCAACCGCGCCAGAGCCCGAAGGTTAGTCGGCCGGTCCGCGCGTCCGTGTGCACGGTGAAGGCGTGGCCCGTGCCGCCCTCGGTCATTAGAAACAGCAGCCCGTTGGTGCCGGCGTTGTGCTGGACCGCGGCGCGGACGGTGTAATGGTTCTGGAAGCTTTCGCCGGCGACCGCCATGGCCTGAGTGCCGTGGCCCTCCAGGCAATAGAAATTCGGACTGCGTTCCGGGGTAGGATAACCGCCCAATGCGGGCGGCAGCGTGCCGGAGACGTTGCCGGTGACCGCGTGCATGCGCCACTCGCCGGCCAGAAGCTCCCAGTTCTCCAGTGTATTGGTGACATTCTCCGGAACCATGAAGTCGTCGGCGAAACTGAAGTCGCCCAAGCGCTGAACGTAACCTTCGCTTTCCCCGTCGGGAAGCGCGTCGGCTGGCGTCGCCACCAGCAACGGTCCTTCCCAGCGGTCGGCGAAAGCGAGCGCGGGCTGGCCGTCGACGTAGAGCGTGCAAACCTGGCGGCTGCGGCGCAAGGCCACTGTCACGAGATTGGTCGCGGGGGTCAGCATGGCGGTCACGCGCACGCCGCCGGTGAAGGCGGTGTCGAAGACCCCCGTGGGCGTTCCCATCAACGAACTGCGCCGCGTCCGCAGGTCGCACCTGAGGACACGCTTACCCGAAGGGTCGGAGAGCTGGAGCGGCAGTTCACGGCCGGTCCAGGTGGCGGGGAAGTCAGCCAGCGCCTCGGACGGCGTCACTTCGACGCGGTTGGTCCACATCGGCGCAGAGGCGCTCGCCGATGCGGCCTGACTGACTGTTCCGGTCGCGGCCACAGCGGCGACCGCCGGGGCCGCGAGTGCGGCGATACACAGCAACCATGAAAGCATGTACATTAGCGATCCGTCGCCCAGCCCCAACAGTCGGGACTGGAACCGGCGCCTCCACAGCCAGCAGATTTCGTGCCGATGGCGCACTTTCCTGTTTGATCTTGTGCGCCGGTGTGCCTTTTGCCATGCTCAGTCCACAAGCAGCGGTGCTGCGTCAGTCTGAATGCTGGGAAGCGAAGAGGCACTATGGCAACCATCGAAGGCAACATGCTGATCGCCCAGAGCGGCGGTCCGTCCATGGTCATCAACCAGAGTCTGGTGGGGGCGGTTTTGACCGCCATGGCGAGCCCCAGGGTCGGCCGTGTTTTCGGCGCCCGCCACGGTATTGCCGGCATTCTGAAAGAGGATCTGGTGGACTTGCGGAAGGAGTCGCGCCGCAACCTCGAACTAGTCGCCGCTACGCCTTCGTCCGCGCTTGGTTCGGTGCGCCGCAAGCCGACGCCGGAGGACTGTGTGACGATCTTCAAGGTGTTGCACCGGCGGGGCGTGCGCTGGTTCTTCTACATCGGCGGCAACGACTCGGCCGAGACCGTGCACATCATCAATGAAGAGGCGCGCAAGGCCGGAGCGGCGCTGAGCTGTTTCCATATTCCGAAGACCATTGATAACGACCTGCTGGAGAACGATCACACGCCAGGTTATGGCAGCGCCGCGCGTTTCGTGGCTTGCGCTTTGATGGGCGATGACCTCGACAATCGCGCCTTGGGCGGCGTGAAGATTGACGTGATCATGGGACGTCACGCCGGCTTCCTGACGGCCGCCGCCGCGCTGGCACGCACCGCCGCCGACGATGGCCCGCACTTGATCTATCTGCCCGAGCGTCCATTCGATCCGAAGCGCTTTGTCGCGGATGTGCAGCTCGTGGTCAAGCGCCTCGGCCGTTGCGTGGTGGCGGTGTCCGAGGGCATCTCCGATGCCAAGGGCGTGGCGATCGCGGCGAAGTTCTCCAAGGAGAAGGACTCGCACGGCAACGTTCAGTTGAGCGGCAGCGGAGCTCTGGGCGACCTGCTGGCCGAAATGATCCGGGTCCAGGCTGGCATCAAGCGCGTACGCGCCGACACCTTTGGCTACCTGCAACGCTCATTTCCCGGTATTGCCTCCGCGGTTGACGCGCGAGAGGCGCGTCAGGCGGGCATCGAGGCCGTCAAGGCGGCGCTGGCAGGCAAGATGTCGAGCGGATCGGTGGCCATCAAGCGCCTGCCGGGATCGCGCTATGCCGTGCGCTACGAGGTCGTGCCATTGCGTAAGGTGGCCAAGAACACACGCGGCATGCCGGCCGCCTTCATCAACAAAGCCGGCAACGATGTCACCGGAAGCTTTCTCGACTACGCGCGTCCGATCGTCGGGCCGTTGCCCCCCAAGGCGCTGCTCAAGGGCGTGCGGGCGAGCTAGCCGGGGAAGTCTTGCGCACGGGATTGGCTGCGACATTCTGCGGTTCGATTTAGGTTAAAACGGGAACGCGTGATGTCATCGAGTCTGGATGGTTCAACGCCTGCCGGCATCGTGGAGATGGCCAGCGCCTACTACGCCTCGGCCACGCTGTTCGCGGCGCTGGAGCGAGGTATCTTCGAGCGCGTGGCGAGGTTGCCGGGCGCGACCGCCGAGGCGTTGGCCGGCGCGGGCGGGGACGATCCGCACGGTCTGCGCCTGCTGCTCGACGGTTGCGTTGCGCTGGGCCTGCTGGTCAAGCAGGGCGAAGCGTACCGCAATGGCGAAGGCGCGGCCCAGACGCTGGTGCCGGGGGCGCCGCACGATCTGACGCGGGCCATCAGGTACAACCAGGACGTCTATCCCGCCTGGGGGCGGCTGGCCGAACTGGCGCGCACCGGCCGGCCCGTGGAGCCGCCGTCCCTGCATCTCGGCGCCGACGATGCGCGCACGCGCCGCTTCGTGCTGGCGATGCACGGGCGTGCGCTGGGGATCGGACGCGCCGTCACGCCGTTGCTGGACCTGTCGTGCGCACGGAGACTGCTCGATGTCGGCGGCGGACCGGGCACTTACACCGTACTGATGGCGCAGGCGGCGCCCGAACTGCGCTGCTGCGTGCTGGACCTGCCGCCCGTGGCCGCCATCGCCAACGAGCTGATTGACCAGGCCGGACTGACTTCACGCGTTAGTACCCTGCCGGGAGACTACCACGTGACGGCGTTTCCATCCGGGCAGGACGTTGTCACCTTTTTCGGCGTGTTGCACCAGGAAGCGCCCGAGGTTATCCGCGAACTGCTGCGGCGTGCCCATGCCGCGCTGAAACCGGGCGGGCGCGTCTATGTGCTGGACATGATGACCGACGCCACGCGGGCGCATCCGCGCTTCGCCGCGCTTTTCGCGATCAACATGGCCCTGACCGCCGAGCATGGCTGGGTATTTGCGGACAGCGAACTGGCGTCCTGGCTGGCGGAAGCCGGCTTTGTGGACAGCCGCTGCATGCCGGCACCGCCGCCAATGCCGCACATGCTGATGACAGCCAGCAAGCCCGATAAGTGACGACTGGATCTTCGTATGGTGCGCCTTAGACAATTCCTCTGGCGAATCGCGGGGCGGGTTCCGTTACCGGCCTTCGGTCCGGCCGCGCTGACGATCGCCTCGATCTGCGTGGGAATTTTTGCCGTGCAGGAGGTGTCGGCGCGCGTGCAATTCGCGCCGGGCTACGGTTTCGACACCTGCCTGACCTACATTTTCGGCCTGCACTGGCCGTTGCTGGCGAAGGGTTTTGTCTGGCAGCCGGTAACCTATAGTTTTCTGCACGGTTCATGGGTACATCTGGCGCTCAACATGTTCTCGCTGCTGTGCTTCGGATCTGCGGTGGAGCAACTGGTCGGACGCGGCCGCTTCTGGCGCCTTTTCCTGGTGAGCGGAGCGATTGGCGGGCTCGGCTGGATGCTGTTCGACTGGGTCGAGCCGATGTTGTGGGCACACGTGCAGACCTGGCCGGGAGCGATCTGGAGCCGCCTGGCGCAGCGCTGGGCCGAGCACCAGGCGATCGGGCGCTACGGCATCTGCGTCGGCGCCTCGGCCGGCGTGTTCGGACTGATTGGCGCCTTCGCGGCGCTGTGTCCGCGGCGCGAACTGCTCATTCTGCTGCTGTTCGTGCCGCTACGCATGCGCGCCCGGCAAGTGGCGCTGCTACTCATGTGCATCACGGTTGGCGAGTTGATCGCCGGACGCGGTCAGGTGGCCTATGCCGCGCATCTCTTCGGCGGACTCGGCGGCTACCTGCTGGCGCGCCGCTGGTTGCGCGGCGCTTTGCGCTGGCGGGAATAGCCGGGAATGGTGAGCGGACGCGGAGTGTTCGTTCCATGAACGCTCAGGCTTCCTGTCGTCTGGCGCGGAAGAACTGCTGCAGCCGCGTGCGGCACTCATCGGCCAGCACGCCATCCACCACCTCGGCGCGATGGATCAGACCGGAGTGCTGCAGAATGCCGAACACCGACTGCCCGCCGCGCTGCGGGTCGGAGACGCCGTAAACAACCGTCGGAATGCGCGCCAGCACGATGGCGCCGGCGCACATGGCGCACGGCTCCTTGGTGACGTAGAGAACCGTCCCGGTCAGGCGGAAATCCTGCACGGCCGCGGCGGCCTGGGTGATGGCCAGCATCTCGGCATGCGCGGTAGGATCCTTCAACAGTTCGGTCTGGTTATGCGCGCGTCCCAGGACGCGCGCTGTGGCCGGCGGACGCAACGGATCGTCGGGACGGGCAATCACGACGCAACCGGTCGGCACTTCGCCCGCGGCGGCCGCCTTGTCCGCCTCGCGCAAGGCCAGGCGCATGAAGTATTCGTGGAACGCGGTCATTTCATCAGGGCCAGCAGGCGGTGGGCAAGCTGGGCGGCGGTGAAGTCGGCGAAGTGCAGTCCGGGTATCGGCGCGAGCTCGACCACGTCGGCACCGGCGATGCGCCGCGAGGCGGCGATGCGGTCCAGCAGCGCTTCCGCCTGACGCCAAAAAAGACCACCGGCGACGGGCGTGCCGGTGGCCGGCATCTGTGACGGATCGAGGCCGTCAACATCGAAGGTGACGTACACTTCGGCGGGAAAGCCGGGAGGGATCAGCCGGACAGGCGGCCGCGGCCGGTCGAGCGCGTCGGCGTCATAGTAGGGTATACGCAGGCG
>JAQULY010000109.1 GCA_028718445.1 Kiritimatiellia bacterium | reverse complement strand
TGTTGCGCGTCGTGGTGTAATTGCGGCGCATGCAGTCTCCGCAAGCCAAAATTGCTAGTTCTCGCGGCATATCGTCCCGGTTCCCTTAAAAGCGAAGCCGATTAAATTATCACTCCGGCTTCGCTTTGTCCAGCGCCATCTTCAGACGGCTCAGGCAATGATCTTGGACACCGTGCCGGCGCCCACCGTCCGGCCGCCTTCGCGAATGGCGAAGCGCATCTTCTCTTCCATCGCGACGGGCTGGATCAGCTTGACCTTGACCGAGACGTTGTCGCCCGGCATGACCATTTCGACGCCATCCGGCAGCGTAATGTCGCCCGTGACGTCGGTCGTGCGGATGTAGAACTGCGGACGGTAGCCCTTGAAGAACGGCGTGTGCCGGCCGCCTTCTTCCTTGCTCAGCACGTAGACCTCGCCCTGGAACTCGGTGTGCGGCGTGATCGAACCGGGCTTGGCCAGCACCTGGCCGCGCTCCACGTCTTCCTTCTTGATGCTGCGCAGCAGACAGCCGATGTTGTCGCCGGCCTGCCCGCTGTCCAGCAGCTTGCGGAACATCTCGACACCCGTGACAACCGTGTTCTGCGTCGGACGAATGCCGACGATTTCGACCGGGTCGTTGACCTTGACGATACCGCGCTC
The DNA here is from genome assembly GCA_028718445.1 of Kiritimatiellia bacterium. Lineage (GTDB taxonomy): Bacteria > Verrucomicrobiota > Kiritimatiellia > RFP12 > JAAYLN01 > JAQULY01. Next base: position 12,602 of record JAQULY010000109.1, on the reverse strand, counting down.
GACGCGGCCCGTCACCACCGTGCCGCGGCCTTCGATCGAGAAGACGTCCTCGATCGGCATCAGGAAGGCCTGATCCAGCACGCGCACCGGCTCGGGAATATAGCTGTCCAGGGCGTCCATCAGCGCCGTGATGCAGGCACAGGCCGGATCGTCCGCCGAGGTCACCTGCGTCGCCGGCAGGGCGCTGCCGCGCACCACCGGGATATCGTCGCCGGGATACTCGTACTTGCTGAGCAACTCGCGGATTTCCATCTCGACCAGGTCCAGCAGCTCGGGATCGTCCACCAGGTCAACCTTGTTCAGGAAGACCACGATGGCGGGCACGCCGACCTGGCGCGCCAGCAGAATGTGCTCGCGCGTCTGGGGCATCGGCCCGTCAGCCGCGCTCACCACCACGATGGCGCCGTCCATCTGCGCCGCGCCGGTGATCATGTTCTTGACATAGTCGGCGTGGCCGGGGCAGTCCACGTGGGCGTAGTGACGCTTGGCGGTGCCGTACTCGACGTGCGACGTGGCGATCGTCAGAATCTTGGTGGGATCGCGGCGTCCCGCCGACTCGGAGGCCTTCGCCACCTGGTCGTAGGAAATGTAATCGCACATGCCCTTCAACGACTGCACGCGGGTAATCGCCGCCGTGAGGGTGGTCTTGCCATGGTCAACGTGGCCGATCGTGCCGACGTTCACGTGCGGCTTCGAGCGGACGAATGTATCTTTAGCCATTGCTATGTTCTCCTGACTGTCCCTGCCCCGTTGCTGGAGCCCATGAGCGGGATTGAACCGCTGACCTCGTCCTTACCAAGGACGCGCTCTACCGACTGAGCTACACGGGCTTGCGCGCTTCATCCCCACTCAGCCGTGAAGCAAACAACCCACTCCCCGCCAAACGCCCCAGCGCCGGTGTAAAGAGGGCCGATCACCCCAGTTGCTTTTACTCGTGGTTCGCTTCAGCCTGACGAAGGCCAAAATGAAAACCGTGTTAGCATACGCCATGCCGCGCAGGCCGTCAACCCCCGCCCCGCGCTTTTTTTTCAGCGGTGAATTGTCAAAGTAAATGCCCCCAGGGCAGGAGCGATGCGTCTGCCAAACTGCATCGGCTTACTATCACGCGGACAGGACGAAGGTGTCCAACCCGAGGAGACGCCCGAAGGCGGCGATCGCCTCAGCGTGGCTGCCCAAGGTCAGCGCGCTGTGGTGGGTTCCGCCGCGGCGCGAGTAGCTCTCGAGGAATTCCGCGACGGGGCAGCCCGGACGGATCCAGGCACGCACGACCCCGCGCATGCTCGGATGGAGTTCGGGGCCTTCATCCAGCACTTCGACCGGTGAAACCAGCAGCGAGAAGCGGCCGTCCGGTCCGGGCACAATGTTTGTTAACACGGCGGCGCCGGCCTGGACGGGACCGCTCAGGAAGGCGGGATCTTCCGATCCGCCGCCGAAGGCCGGTCGCGTCACCAGACGGGCGCGTCCGGCAATCACGGAGAGGCTCAGTTCGCCCATGTGCGAAAGGAACAGACTCTCCCCCTTCCAGTCCGCGCAGAAAATCTCGGTGAAGGTGGTCCGGCCGAAGCCGCGCGCCAGCGCGCCGACCAGCGCCGCCGTCAGCACGTCACCCTCGCCCGCATATCCGATGCCGCGGCACATGGCTTTGGCGATCTCGAGGAACGGCATCGTGCAGGCGGGACGGTCACGCCGGTTGAAGCACTCGAAGTTGACGCTCATGCCGTTGAACCCACCCGTCTCCAGCAGGCGGCGCAATCCCAGGCCGACGCGCAGCGAGCGCTCGTGGTCCGCCGGGTTCAACTCGCAGTCATAGCATTCGCGGTCGTCAGCGAGCTCGATGCGTACAGCTTCCGCCGGCAGTGCCTCGATGGCCTGGTCGAGGGCGTCCAGCCCGGCGTCCTCCACGACGATGCCGAGCTGATCGCGCAGGGCGCCGGCGGGCACGGAGAAGTCGCCCATGCCCGCGAAGGCGGGGCCGAGACGCAGAATACGTCCGCGTCCCAGTTCGCGCGCGGCGACGGCCGCGCGCGCCCAGTCCGCGGCGCGCTCCGGCGTGCGGAGGTCATCCAAGCGGCCAGCCACGATGTCGAAGGCGCGCCGGCGCCGGCGCAGCATCGAGGCAAGATCCATGACGCCGTGGACGCCATGGTTGAACATGATCCGGTCCGCGGCAACGTCAGGTCCGAACGCGGCGTCCGGCGTCGTGTCCAGCAGCAACAGCGGCAGGCGCGTCGCGCACAGGGCGTCAAGCGCTTCGAGCGATGGCGAGTAGGCGAGGTGCAGCGTCACGAGCCCATCCACGGCGGCGGCCTCGCACTGAGCGACGGCCGCCTGGAACTCCGGCGCCAGGCGGCAGACCGGAGTCTGCCGGACGGCAATGCCGCGCTGCCCCAGCGCGCCGACCACATCCCGCAGGAAACCGTCGAACCCGGCCCGCATCTCGGGACAAAGGTCGTCGTAGAGTTTCAGATAGCAGGGGATCAGGCCGATTGTCGGTCGCGAATCATGGCCCATGATTTCACCTCTTTGTCTCGCTTGTCTCGCGGCCGCAACTCTCTCGCACAGGCGCAGCCGATGCAAGCCCAATTACTGCTGCCGACCCATGCCGTTGGTGAGATCGAGGCGCGGGCGTAATGCATGTGAGCGAATGCCCCAGGAGGCGGTTTGGTGCGTGGGCGACGTGCCCATGGGCAATCCCGGCTACGATGGCGAATGTTTTGCGCTGGACCACCACCGAAAGCGAGACATTGAGACATCCGCTTGAATCCGCGCCGGGTTATGCACGCAGCCATTTCGCGAGATTGGCTTTCACGAAATCGTCGTCGTTCAGGTGCGGATAAGAACGATAGACGCGGTCGATCTCTGCGGCCTGCCCGGGAGAAAGCGTTTCTTTGGGATTCAGGCAGCGTATGCCGCCCATTAGGCCTTGCCGTCGCAAGACCTCATGGATGCCTGGAATACAGCCATTGAACTTGTTAGCGGCATCGAAGAAGGCGGCATTGGCATCCGTGATCTCGACCGCCCGGGTAAGCAGCGCGGCGGGAATCGGGCCATTGCCCGATCGGACGCGTTTCACTTCTTCCAGCAGCTCAACGCTCTTTTGGGTCCACACGCTCCAATGGCCCAGCAGTCCTCCCGCAATCCGCACCCTCCGCTCGCCTGTTGCCGTTTGAATGGCGTACTCGGTCAGCAGATCGTTCACGATGTTGTCGTCATTGCCTGTATAGAGAACGGTTTCCTTTTCCCGGCCGGCGTCGCAGACGGCGCGCACGACGTCGAACGTCTGGTAGCGATTGAATGGCGCCATCTTGATGCCGATGACGTTCTCGATTTCCGCGAATCGGCGCCAGAACGAGTAAGGCAGAGCCCGTCCGCCAACGGATGTCTGAAGATAGAAACCGAACACCGGCATGATCGCGGCCACGGCGCGGCAGTGGCGAATCAGCTCGTCTTCGCCGGCATCTGACCATGCGCCAAGGCTGAGCAGCGCGGCATGGTATCCCAACTTGACGGCGATCGAGGCTTCGGCCTTTGCCTGCGGCGTCTTACCGCAGACGCCGGCGATCTTGAGCAAGCGCCGACCCTGCCGGGAACCGTATTCGTCGCAGGTTCTGGATGCCAGCGCCAGGACTGGTTCGAAAAGCGCGATGTCGGGATCGCGGATCTCGAACTGGGTCGAATGCACGGCCACGGCAATGCCGCCCGCGCCGGCATCAATGTAGTAGCGCACGAGCGCCGTTTGGTGGAGTGTGTCCAGCGTCCTTCCATCGTCACACAATGCCAAAGGCACGGCGGGTATGGCCATGCCTTCGCGCAGTCGGTTGACGATATCCGCTGGAATGTCGGCAATGTTCACGTCTAGAATTTCCCGTCTTTGGTTTGAAAATGCGTCGGCTTGTTCAGCGAGCGTCCGCCGCGCGCGATCCAGTCGGCCGTCCAGTCCAGCATCGTTGGCAGCGTCACGCGCGGTTTTCCGAACAACTCAATGGCCCGGGTCGCATTGCTTAAATAGGCCGCGTCGCCTTCCTGCCCGCTGAACAGGGCCTGGCGGGAAAAGCGCGCAGCGAATTCGTTGGCGATCCCGCGAACGCTTGCGCATTCGGGACCGGTGACGTTGAGAATCGCCGGTGGCACGGCGCATTGCTCCAGGCAGAGCAGCGACCAGGCAATAGCATCGCCCTGCCAGATCACATTGACGGCCGGCACGGAAACGTCGACCGGTTCGCCTTGGTAAACGCGCTCGCCGATCTCGCGCAGCAGGCCATAGCGAAGTTCGTTGGCATAATTCAGGCGGACCAGGCAGACGGGCGTGCGATCCTTCTTACTGAAATATTGGAATACGCGCTCGCGGCCGAGGGCCGACTGTGCGTATTCGCCCACTGGCTCAGGGCGATCGCTCTCGAGGGAGCCGCTGCTGCCGGGCGGAATCAAGGCATAGACGCAGCCGGTGGAGTAGGCAACGATGCGACTCTCTTTGAAACGAACCGCCACGTTCGCCGGCACGATCGTGTTCGCCGCCCACGTTTCGTCTTCGGAACCGACTGTTCCGAATTTGCGTCCGGCCATGAAGATGACGTTCTTGACGCCAGGAAGGGCGTCCACCGCCGCCCGGTCGGCAAGATCGCAAACGATGGTCTCAAGCCCCATTTTGTCGAGCTTGGCGCGCGATCCGGCTTCGGAAAAGCGTGCCACACCGATGACCCGCTTGGAAACGCCGGCCGCTCCGATCGCGCGGATAGCCATCTGTCCGAGGTTGACCCCCATCTTGCCCGCAATGCCCAGAACGACAAGATCGCCGTCGAGGCGCTTCATCATCTCGATGAGTTCCGGGGATGGAGTGGAAAGGATGTCGTCCAGCGCTTCTTCGTTCGAAATCGTTGTGGGAAGTCTTGCCAGCTTCATACCGCCTCTTTGGCCAAATGAGTGTCGTAATTGTACAGCCTGAATTGCGGCACTCAAGCATGTTCCGCCTAGGGATAGAGCGCTTCGTCCATCATTGTGTGGTGATGTCGGAGACGCATGCAGAGCTCGCGACCGCATGCCACGATGGGCCAGTTGTGGGTATATGGCGGCTGGCGTCAACCAAGCGCACCTTCACCGGCACGCCAGGCAGGAGATCGAACCAATTGTCGGAGAGCAGCGCGTGGCCATGGTCTTCCACGTGCACGGCGTGGCAAAAGACTGGACTGATCACCTCGACGACACCGCGGCCGGCAGGTTTGACCTCAATGGCGGGATTGGCGACGGTGTCGAGCTCGCGATACGGCAACAGGGTCAGCAGAGAGTGATCCACCGCGACGCCGCCATCGTCGCGCAACACGGCCGCGTACAACCACTGCCGCGAATCGCGCGAGTTGTCCGCCGGCAACGGCGCGGTGTTGACCTCGACCATGCCGTTGGCCGGCGCTTCGACCGGCAGGCATCGCGTGTCCCGCTCGCTCCCGTCGAGCCGCCACCACCCGGACTCCATCGTCGCCCTCAGCGGTCGCAACGTGTCGTTGACGACGCGTGTTACGAGCCGGTCCCCGCGGCGGCGCACGATCACCTTCATAGGCCGGCAGGCCCGCCGCATCCAGTAGTAGCTCGCTTTGCGCCGCAGGTAATAGTCCAGAATTGACCACCCCGTCTCGCCCCAGCAATCGGAGTACGACCAGATCAGCGCGCCCTGACAGTCGTCAATGGGGTCAAGCTTGCGAAAGCGCAAGGCCTCCATGGCGTTGCCGTACATGGTGGCCTGGAAGAGCTGTCCGTAGAGCGAGTAGTCTTCCAGTGCGAGGTCCTCAGGTTCGGCATAGTGCCGCCGGATGGCGGCCGCGAGGGTGTCCTTCTCGAATGTATTGGTGTGCATGCGCCACGCCAGACTGCCGGGCGTCCGCTCCTCCGTCGCCAGATACTCACGGATCGAGTCCGGATGGCAGGGGCCAATCACACCATATTCGCTGGCGAACCGCGCGCGGCATTCGTCGAAGACCTCGTGCCGGATGCGGCGCTGCATGTCCGCGTTCATGAACGCGGGATGCCACCAGTGACAGTCACCATCGAGTTCGGAATTGGGGTGGTCCCCGCCGGACGGGCTGCTCGTCCAATAGGGGCGGCGCGGGTCTATCTGGCGACACAAGTCCGGCAGAATCCGGTTGTAGAATTTCGCGCCGCCAACGGCGAGAGGTTGGGTCTTGCCCGCATTCCACCAGTCGCGAAATCCCCATGTGCATTCGTTATTACCGCACCATAAGACGATACTGGGATGGTGACGGAGCAGGCGGATGGCGGCCTCCGATTCGGCGCGTACCGCTTCGCAAAACGCCGCGTTCTCGTCGGGGTAAGTGGTGCAGGTCAGCATGAAGTCGTGCCAGATCATTATGCCGGCCCGGTCACAGGCGTTGTAGAAAGCCGGCCCCTCGAAGATCGAGCAGCCATTGATGCGGAACATGTTCAAGTGCGCAGACCGAGCCTCCGCGACAAGGGCCTCATACTTCGCGTCGGACAGGCGCGCCAGGATCGCGTCGTGCGGGCCGAGATTGCCGCCGCGGCAGAACACATCCTCCCCATTAATGCGCACGCAGAAACGACTGCCTTCAGACAGCCTGCGTCGGTCAATTTCCACCGTGCGTAATCCGATCTGGTAAGTCCGGCTGTCGCACACTCCCCCGTTCGGATCGGTAACGCGCGCGGTCACCGTGTACAGGGGTTGTTCGCCCATGCCGTTCGGCCACCACAGGAGAGGATTGGGAATCTCGATGCGATCGCTCACAAACGCCAGACCGGGCATGACGGAGAGGTCATAGTGCCGCCACGGCCCGTCATGTCCATCCGGCGGCGTGATCTCCACATCGAGTCCGCAGCGCCGCTCCGCATATGGATGGAGATTGCAGACAACGGCTTCCATGGCCAGGTGGACGGAGTCGCCATCGCGGATCGTGTCGAGCCGCAGGTCGTCGAGCACGGCATGCGTGTGCCCCGCGAGATGCACGCCGCGCCAGATGCCGATGTTGGGCAGCGCGTCCACCCAGTCCCAACCGTAGGAGAACTGCGGCTTGCGGATCCAGCGACGGTCGGCCCACATTCGGTGCGCGTATGGGCGGTCCGGATCCATGGGATTCGGCACCGCGCCGGCGAGAGCGCCTCGCGCAGTTCTCGCGGTTCGCCGATGGCGAGGACGAAACCGCCTCCGCTTCGAACCTTGACCGCCACAACGTTCCGCCCCTGCCGCAGGCGCATGTTGAAGATATGGTTGTCACCCGAAACAGGTGCACGGCCATTGCCCGTGTCCATGGTGTCGCATGCGACCTCGCCGTTGACCCACCATTTCATCCACCAGTCCGCGCCAGCGCCCAGCGTGACTTCCGCCGCCTCGTTTGTGTCTATTTCCGCAACAACGTACGCGATCTTGCCGACCTGCCCACCGCCCAGCAGAGATCCGAGTTCCAGGCGTCCGTCGGACAGGTGGACGTGGCGCGCCGTAACCCGCTCCAGTCCCGCCACCAGCTCTGACGGCACGCTCGTCAAACCGCCAATCGCCGGCTCCGGGGCATCAGCCGCGAAGGGGCCAAAGAGCGACCACTCCTCGGGAAGGACGAGGTCGCCCCGGATGACTCCATCCGGCACGGAGGCCCGCAATCTCGCGGCGAGGGCCAGCTCGCTGCCGGCGGTCAACCGCACGACCAGGTCGTTAGCGCCAGCGCGGAGTCTTCCACGCACATCGAACCGCGCCGGCACAAATGCATTGCGCGACTCGCCCGCCAGCTTGCCGTTCACGAACACCTGCGCGTAGAGGTCAAGGCCATCGAAGACCAGTTCCTGGCATTCGAGCGCCAGAAAAGCCTCATCAACCTCAAACGCGGTTCGATACCACCACGACTTCGTTTCCGGCCAGCGGCACTCGGGCATGTTGGCGCCGACACTCGGTTCCGGCATTCGTCCCGCGCGCATGAGATCGAGATGAATCTCGCCCGGCACTTGTGCCTCCAGCCAACCGTCCGCGGCTGCCAGCACGCCACGCAGACCGGCTTCGCCGATGCAGTCCATCGGCTCCGCCCGCACCTTCCAAACGCCGTTCAAACAGATATCTTTCATAAAGTCAGGTCACTTGCTTACCGCATCAAGCGTGCCTCCGGCAAGTTCAAACACGCGCACACCGTAGGACGGCAACTCAATCCGGCAGGCGCCGTCAGCCACCGCCAGTGCCGGGTAACCGGCCGTGCGCTCGGTCAGCTTGCCAGAGGTCTTGATCGCAACCGCTCTCGTTTTGCAGTCCGTATTGACGGCATAGAAGAAGGTCTTGCCCGAAACGGAGGCGCCGCGAACCGTGATGCCCGGATATTCTTCATGGAACACGGTCCGATAGTTGCCGAGAGGAATGGCGCGGTACGCGGACGTGAACTCGCGATAGTCGTCGTCATGCCCCAAGGGGACGACACCGTCGCACCAGCAGTGGCAGATGAACAGCGGGGTGCTGCGCGACAGAATCACCGCATAGTCGAGCATGCTGCCGCGATTGCCTGGCAGCGGGTAGCGACAAGTGTGAACCTTAGTCGTGTACCAGGGACGGTCGGGCGGTGGCAACCGGTTGTGCATCTCGAAGAACGCCCTGCCCATGTAGGCGCCGACTCGGTCGTTCTCTTCCAGAATGGCACGCGAGCTCGGGTCGAAGTTCATGGCGTTGTACCGGGGCATCTGTTCCGCTCTCAGATGGCTCCAGAAGATCATCTCGTCGCTGCCGTGCATCGGATTGAAGTAGTACGAGAAGACGCCGCTGCTCGGTCGCTGGGCCGCGGCCACGACTGACCCTTCGTCGCGCAGGAGTTCCATGACGGCGGGACGGTTGGTGTTGGCGGCATAAGCGACTGTTGCGTTCCCGAAATAGGACTCGCAGCCGAAGAACGTCATGCGCGGGCAAGCGTTGGTGACGGCATCGGCCAAAGCTCCCCACGTATCGGCGATCGCCTGGCAACGAAACGCCGCCCATTCGGCTTTCCGGTTCGCCAGCAACCAGGCCTTGCGCTCGGCGAACCGCCGCGGATTGGGAGTCCCCTCCACCGGAATCCGGATGCCGGTGGCCTTCTCGAACAGCCCGATGGTATAGTCGTCGTACGTGGCGCCGAAGAGGCGTTCGTCGTAGTTGATGCCCTCCGGCGGCCGATTCAGCGACGGCCCGGCATAAGCCGGCATGGAGAAAGCGATATTCAGGCTGGCTACCATCATGACACCCTTGACGGCGGGATAGTCCGCGTAGCGACGCGCCGCATCGGCCGCCCAACGCGCCATTTCGCCCCGCACGAGCGGATGGAGCGGATTGGGCGCGCGCATGGGCAGGTTGAAGTTCTGACTGCCGGCGCCGTAGCCGGAAATCTGCAGATAGGAGTCCGCTCCCTCGACGATGTCGCGGGCAGTGTACCGATCTTGCAGACGCAGTGGGAAGCCGGGCATGTAGGCGGTAGAAACCATCATCGCCAGGCCGTTCTCCTCAAAAACGCGGGCGTATAACGCCGGGATGTCCAAGCGCCCGCAGAAGGCATTCTCCGACGGGTACCAGGTGCTGCCGCCATAGCGGTACACGATCGGGAACCACGCGTTTTCGCCACGATAACGGAGATATTTCACCAATCGTTCGGCGGTGATGTAGTGCCACTTGTACTCCTTGCCGGGTTGGGCCACGCCGCCCGAGACTTCGCCGCGCAACACGCCCAACGCGCCGAAGGTGTTCAGCGGCATGTCCAACCCCTCGTCCACGTGACCGAAGAGTCGGTCATTGGCCAGGTTCGGCGCGTCCGCCATCGGGAGATCGTCCAGAATCTCGTAGACAACCAGCCGGGAGATCCGCATGGGAGTGCGGGTCATGTAGTTGTAGTTGTCGAATTGGAGGACGGCCCAATCGTCCGCCGGGTAGAAGACCGCCTTCATTGCCTGCCGCTGGCCGCTGATCGGGTATCCCAGGCCGGCCATGAATCCGGGTGTCGCGGACTCCACGAATTCGATCGGCAGACCGGCCTTGGCGGCATATTCGCGCACGCCTTTCACGGTGATCATCCGCCGACCGTCCTTGTCCCTGGGGACATCCGGCGCCAGGAGCGGGTGCAAGACGCTGACCCCCACCGCCATGTCGGCGACATCCGGGTACTCGACCACGAGCAAGTGCGGCTTGTCCGTGACCAGATTATTCACCCGGTACGCGAGCCATTCATGGTTGTTGGGATGTTCCGGCGGGCGCGCGCGGTTCTCGATGAACGAACCGGCGCGCGCGGTCTCGCCGGTCGAGACTGCATCCGGGCTGATGCAATAGAACTCGTGTCTCCCATTGTCCGTGGCGCACTCGATCCGATCCACTTCCCGCAGGCGGAACGCGTTCTTTTCCAGTGGGCCGATCTTGCGCTGCGCGATCGGTCCGACAACCGCGAACTCCGTTGCGCCAATTTTTGTTTTGGCGCCCCACAATTCGATTCGGAACGGCCCCTGCTTAACGGGCTTCAGCGACACATCGCCGAGCTCGGTCAGTGGCAGAGTCTCGACCACGGCATCGCTTAGGGAATCCACGCAGCGGACTTCGAGCGGTTTCCCGGCAATGCGCTTCCGCGTCTCTTCCGTAACCGCCATACGGAAGGCGAGTTCCTCGTTGCTCTTGAAGATCGCCGGCCCGCCCTTCCGCGGCGCGAAGTCCACGTCGGGCTTCCAGTCCCGGGGCGGATTCACCTCCAATTTGCTCCGATCAAAAGGCGCGGTCACCACCGCAACACGGGGACCGGCCAGAGGCGCCTTCTCGGGAGCAAGACTCTGTACGGTGAAATTGGCCGTATAGCCACTGCTGTCCTTGGCGAACGCAAGCGTAAAGGTCGGCGGAAGGAGGCTGTATCCGGCCGGCCGGGGCGGAGTACACGGCTTCAGAACCATCGGCATGCCCGGTCCGAAATCGATCCGCATTCTGTTTTCCAGGAACGTGTATTCGATGTAGTCATGCAGGCGAAGATCCTGGTACTCACCCCAAAGCTCGCCTTGTACGTCTCTCCCTTTTTCATTCAACGACCGGAACCAGTTGGCTTCCGGCTCCCTCGGAAACGTTCCGGTCAGCGACAACGGCGCGTCGGCGCGGTAAACGCAAGACACCGTATCGTTCGTGACAACGACCTTCAGCGTCACGACAATACCCACCCCATTAGTTCCCGTGACCAGGAACCCAGCGGCGTCGGGCGGGACGACCGCCTGGGCCGTCTTCCAGAAATCGCCCTTCTCCTGACCCTCGATGCCGAACAACAACACCGCCCGCCCCGTTTTCACCGATAGGACGCCCCGTGAGTCCACATTCGCCTGAAGAGATTTCTCCCCATAGCTCCGCCAAACCGACGCATAGTTGTTCCCATTGAATGGCACCGGCTCATTCGCCGGGGTCGCCGCCATGGCGGCATGTGCCGCGCAGATCAGGGCGACACACAACATCGGCGGTCGAACTCGAACTGCACGTCCGGTCTTCTTCAGATTGCCTCGCATATCTTTCTCCTTGATCATCCTTTTGCCAACTGACTCTCTTCGTAGGCGGTGTCGAGCATCGTCACCACATTTACCGGCGGCACGTCGCCCATGATGTTGTGCACCTGATTGAAGACGTAGCCGCCATTCCGTCCGAAGATCCTGACCAGTTCTCGCGTGTTCTCGGCGACCTGTCGAGGCGTTCCCGTTGCAAGGACTGCCTGCGTGTTGCACCCGCCGCCCCAGAAGCACAGGCGGTCGCCAAACTCGCTCTTCAGATCGCGCGGATCCATGTCGCGCGTCGAAATCTGCACGGGATTCAGCGCGTCAATGCCGGCCTCGATCAGCATGGGAATCGCGGGCTTGATCGATCCGCAACAGTGAAGGAAAACCTTGATGTCACTGTGAGCGTGGACGAATTCGCAAAAACGGCGATAGTAAGGAATACTGAACTCCTCGATGTAGCGCGGGCTGCACAGGAGACCGTTCTGACTGCCCATGTCGTCAGCCAGAGACACCAGTTGGATATACGGGCCAAAGGCGTCGATAATCTTGCCCATGCGCCGTAGACTGGCGTCCAGAGCTTTCTCCCGCGCGTCACGCAGTCGGTCCGGTTCATCGTAAGCCAGGATCGCGTCGTCCACCGCCCCCCCGCCGTAAACCGCCAGTCCCAGTCCATGACTGTACCCCACCAGATTGGTCGCATACTCGGTTTCCTTGAAGATCCTTTCCGCTTCCCGCGCGTAAAGAGCGACACGATCGTCCTCCGAGCCCTCGCCCCAGTCGTTCAGCCATGCACCGTCGAAGAAGAACCCGTCGGGCGGCATGCGCATGGAGGCATCGTTACGGCTGACGACCCAGCCGCCGTCGTCGGTCTGCCTTGGGCTGGCCGCCGCGGGGACGCTGAACGCGTATTTCCCTCTTGGGTTCCAGCGCACCGTCCTCGAAAAACGGGGTTCGAGAAGCATGCAATCGCAGTGAAAACGCTCCAGAACATCCGTGTCCACGTAAGCCAGGCCCTGGGGCATGTCGGGAATCCAGATTCCATCCGTGGACAGCCCCTGGTATTCGCGCAGGTTCCAGTACGCGAACGCCGAGATGCCGGTGGACATGTGGCTGCCAAGATCGATCGGAATCCGGTCCACGGG
>JAQULY010000108.1:12871-13283 GCA_028718445.1 Kiritimatiellia bacterium | reverse complement strand
CGGGTGACGCAGCAGGCGCCAGAGCGCGCGGCGGCAAAAAGACGCGAGTCTGCCGGCGCCGCGTGGCTGAGGGTAGTCGGCGGCATCCACGCCGCACCGATTGCGCAGGTTCTCCAGCAGCGCATCCGTGCAGTCCGCCGGGCTGGCCGTCCGGCCAACATCGAGCAGCGGCGCTTCCGAGGCGAGGCAGACCTCCAGCGACGGATCGTGCAGCCGCTCCGCGCGGGCCCGCAGGGCGGCGCCCAGGTCGGCGTCGCGGTTCCGGCCGGCAACGTGCAGGCCCATGGAGGTCGTCTCGCTGCAGTCAGACATAAGGATACGGCGACCGCGTCTTGCGGCGGGCACCGAAAGCATGGTAGCCCATCGAACCTCGCGCATCAACTACTCTGACGCACGCAGTCCCTCGCAGGCC
>JAQULY010000108.1:0-12861 GCA_028718445.1 Kiritimatiellia bacterium | reverse complement strand
CGGCACTGGCGAGGTTTGGCCGCGTGGACGAGGCAGGTGTTATCGGCTTGCAGGAAGACGCAGGCGCCATCCGGACGTTCGTTCAGCGACAGCCCGCGCCGGCTGGCCAGCAACCGCGTGTAACGCGCCGTGAAGTCGTACGCCGCGAGTCCGAGCAGTGACGCCAGACGTTCAGCCTCGCCATCATCGAGGATCACGTCGCCAGGTCCGCGGCAACAGGCGCCGCAGCGACGGCAGGAGAATGGTGCTGAGATGGCACGGCGCATGGGGGCACTCTACCAGACTGCACGGGACATGTGGATCCCTTACCCTCGCCAACGAACTGTCGGCGCGGCTGTCGTGCGGCTTGCGCGTTGCGCCGGCTTTTTGTAAGTTCAACACGTGACTGCCCCGAAAACGAAAGCGGCGACCGACGCTGGAGGCGCCATGTGGCAAGTGCGCACGGAGGACGGCACAATCTTCGGGCCTGCCGCCATGCCGTCGCTGCAAGCCTGGGCGCGGGACGGACGACTGGCGCCTGGACACTTTGTATCGTCCGACGGCAAGACGTGGATGCCTGTGACGCGTCTCCCCGAACTCGGCATGCATTGGGTGGCCGAGGTTTCGACCGGAACCTTCTATGGGCCCATCCACCGCGATGCGCTCGATGAGTTGATTCGCGATGGCGCGCTGGCCGCCGATGTGCCGGTCTTCTCGCGCGCGCAACCGACAGCGGGGGCCTTCAGCCAGGAAGAGAAGGAGGCTTTGACCAAACGGCTGGCGGACTTGCGGCAGGAGTTTGCCAAGCGCGTTGCCGAACTCGAAAGCAAGGGCATGGCGGCGTCTTCCGAGGCGGAGCAGCTCCGGGGACAATTGGGCGCGAAGGACCTGGAATTTGAGGCCGAGCGGCAGGAGCACCGCGCCGCGCTTTCACGGCATCAGGCGGAGATGGCCAAGCTCTCGGCCCGTTGCGCAGCGCTGGAGAAACAGCAGGCGCAGGCCGCCAGCCGCGACGCCGAACGCATTGCCCTGTCTGCGCGCCTGGCCGATCTCGAGAAGCAGTGCGCCGCCGCCGAGGAACAGGCGGCCGCCCGACGCGCCGAATGGGAAGCGAAGTTGCTGCAGGCGCGGCAGGCGCAGCACGATGCCGAGAAGGCCCTACTCGACGAACGCGCGGCCCGGGCCGGGCGCGCGCAGGAGATGCAGCGGTTGCAGGAGGCCAATCGGACGTTGAAGCTGCGCCAGGAGTCGCTGCGCAAGCTGTTGCAGCAGGCCACGACGGCACTGGGCGTCGACGACACGCGTATGACGGATGCGACCGCGACGGTCATCGAGGATGGCGTGGCCGTGCCCATCGAGGAATCGCCGCCTCCCAGGGCCAGCCTGTCGCTGAGCGAACTGGAGGCTCAGGCGCAGCGCGAGATCCGGCGGCTTGGCAGCAATGGCCAGAACATCTTTCAACGGAAATAGGTATGGCCGATGGCACTCCAGATACACGCGCTTGGTTCCTGCGCATCGCGGGCGGCACCGTCTTCGGACCAGTGCCCTCCAAGGGGCTGATCGTCTGGGCCGAACAGGGGCGTGTGGCGCCGGGAAACGAGATCTCGACCGATCGCGAACACTGGCAGCCGGCCGAGTCGCTGCCGGAACTGGCCATGAACTGGTATCTCGAGGACCCCAGCGGCATGCTGGCGGGTCCCTTCAACCGGAATGCGGCCGAAGCGCTGATTCGTGACGGACGCGCGGCTGCGGGCACCAAACTGGTGGCCGCGGCTGACGCCGATCTATCGCGCCTGCGGCGTCCCGTCGAGACGCGGCGTGGCAATGGCGCCAAGGACAACCATCCCGAACTGGACTTGGTGGCGACCGCACGATCCGCGCGCCCGAAGGCTGAGGAGGCGCCGCCGGAATGGCGCGAGGAGCGTGAGAATCTGCGCCTGCGCATCGCCGAACTGGAGGAGCAGTCCCGACAACTGCTGCACGCGGCCGAAAAAGAGACGAAGCAGCATGCGCGCCTGCAGGAGGCCTGCCGCAAGCAGATCGCCAAGCTGGAAGACGACCTGACGTCCCACGCCGCCGAACTTGAAGCGCTGCGACAGCGCCTCGCGGAATTCGAGGCGCAGCCCGGCGAGGCGGAGTCGCTGCACAAACGCCTGGCCGACGCCGAGGCGCGGGCCGCTGACGCGGAAGCGCTGCGCAAGAAACTGGCCGATGCTGAGGCGCGCGCCGTAGAAGTGGAGTCGCTGCGCAAACGCGTCGCCGAAGCGGAAGCGCTCGCGGCGGAGGCTGTGGACACGCGCGATCGCAGCGCCGAGTCGGCGGAGCGCAATGTGGCGTTGAATGCCGCCCTGGACGAGGCGCGCGCGGCCTACGCCGAACTGTTGTCCTTCTCGAACACCCGCGATGCGGAGCATAACGCGCAGTTGCAGGCCGCGCAGACCGATCTGGCCGGCGTCAAGTCTGCGCTGGAAAGCGCCCAGGCGCGCATCACGGAGCTGGAGGCGCGCGCGGCGACTCCTCCGCCGGCGCAGGACCAGGGCATGATGCGCGAAGCTACCGCCAGGTTGCGCGAGCACGAGACGCTGCTAGCCGGCCTGCTGACCGAGGAGAGCGCCACGCTGGATCAAGTGCTGGCGGCCGAACGCGAGGCCTTCACCGCGCTGCGCGAAAGCAGCCTGTTGCGTCAGAATCTGCTGCAAACCAGGCTGTCGGCGGTGCGCAAACTGCAGGGCGGCGACACGGCCGACACGATTGAGCGCGAGGCGCAAACGCGCGCCGACAAAGCCGATTCCGTCCGCGTGCGCGATTCGCTCGAAGCGCTGCGCGAGCAGCACGCCCGCTATGTCCGCCAGGCCGAGGAGCGCGAGCGCGAACTGGCCGGCCGCATCCGCCTGATGGCCTCCGAGGAAGAGCGCCTCAAGGCGCGGCTTTCCGAGACTGATCTGCTGCATCAGCGCGTACAGGATCTCTCCGCCACGCTGCGCGATCGCGAGCAGGAACTGACTCAGGAGCGGCAGCGGCGTTCCATCGAGCAGGAACAGATTGAGCGCGCGCAGCAGGGTTTGCTGCGGCGCATCGAACAGTTGGAGAGCGCGGGCGCAAAGCTGCCTCTCGAGAACGAGGGCGGCGAGACTGCCCCCAAGGGGCGCGGCGGTTTCCGCGCCATGCCCTGGATGCAGTTGAAGCGTTAACGCCCCAAGCAAGGACCACATGGCCAAGAAGACATCAAGCGAGAAAAGCGCCGCTAGTGCGGCGAACGAGACACAACTACCCAAGGGCGACACCTCCTGGTTTGTGCGTGACCGCTTCGGCATGTTCATTCACTGGGGCCTCTACGCTCAGGGAGCCCGCCACGAATGGCTGATGCACCAGGAACAGATTCCGGTGGAGGAATACGAGCGCCGCTACTTCAGGAGCTTCGACCCCGACCTCTACGATCCCCAGGTCTGGGCCAAGGCGGCGGCCGCCGCCGGTATGAAATACTTCGTGGTTACGGCCAAGCACCACGAAGGCTTCTGCCTCTGGGACAGCCGGCACACCGATTACAAGGCCACCAACACCGCCGCGCGGCGCGACCTGCTGCGGCCGATGGTGGACGCCTTTCGCGCCGAAGGGCTGCGGGCCGGAATCTACTACTCGCTGATTGACTGGCATCATCCGCAGTTTGTGATAGATAACAAGATCGGCCCATACCGCGAGCGCAGCGCAGAGGAGCGCGCCAAAATGAACGCCTCCCGCGACATGTCCAAGTACGCCGCCTATATGCGCGCGCAGGTCCGGGAACTGCTGACCGGCTATGGTCCGGTGGACGTGCTGTGGTTCGATTTCTCCTATCCCGACAAGGACCACCCCGAGGACTTCACCCGCGGCAAGAGCCACCTGGCATGGGA
Organism: Kiritimatiellia bacterium; assembly: GCA_028718445.1. Classification (GTDB taxonomy): domain Bacteria; phylum Verrucomicrobiota; class Kiritimatiellia; order RFP12; family JAAYLN01; genus JAQULY01. Next base: position 8,992 of record JAQULY010000108.1, on the reverse strand, counting down.
GTCCGCGGAGCTGTACCGCATGATCCGCGAGCTGCGCCCCGGCGTGATCGTGGACGATCGTCTGGACCTGCCGGGCGCATGGGACATCAAGACTCCCGAGCAGTTCCAGCCGCGCGCATGGGTCACGGTGGATGGCCGGCGAGTCACTTGGGAAGCCTGTCAGACCTTCAGCGGTTCCTGGGGTTACCATCGTGACGAGGATAGCTGGCGCAGCACCGACGAACTGGTGCGCACGCTGATTGACTGCGTCAGCAAGGGCGGCAACCTGCTGCTCAACGTGGGACCGACCGGGCGCGGCGAGTTTGACGCGCGCGCGCTGGACCGTCTTCAGGGCATCGGCGCCTGGATGCGCCGCCACGGGCGTTCGATCTACGGATGCACCGCCGCGCCCGATGACTTCAAAGTGCCGGACAACTGCAAGTTGACCTGGAATCCCGAGACCAAGCGTCTCTATGTGCATGTCCTGGCCTGGCCGCACAGGCAGCTACATCTCGACGGTATCGGCGACCGCGTGGAATACGCGCAGTTGTTGAACGACGCTTCGGAAATCAAGACCGCTCTGGGCGCAGTGCCGTGGTCGCAGGCCGCCGACAACGGCGCAAAGACTCTCTCAATGGTACTGCCGATCAAGAAGCCGGATGTGGCCGTGCCGGTGATCGAGCTGTTCCTGAAGTAAAACGATCGCTCCCGCTCACAGGCCGCGATCGAGCGTGCGATACTGGATGGCTTCGCAGATATGCACGTCGCGGACGGTCTCGGCGCCATCCAGATCGGCGATGGTGCGGGCCACCTTGACCAGTCGGTCGTAGGCGCGCGCGCTCAGGTTCATGTCGGTCATGGCCATGCGCAGGAGCGATTGCGCGGCGCCGTCGAGCCGGCAGTGCGCCTGTACTTCGCGCGCACCCATGTCGGCGTTGCAGGTCACGCGCCTGGATGTCCGGAAACGCGCCGTCTGCACGGCCCGGGCCTGTTGCACGCGCGCGCGGATGGTCTCCGAAGCGGCCCCGGCGGCCAGCGCACTCATGTCCTGATAGCGAACCGCCGGCACCTGTATGTGGATGTCAATGCGGTCGAGCAGCGGTCCGGAAATGCGGTTGCGGTAGTTCTGCACCTTCATGGAGCCGCAGTTGCAGGCGCGTTTGGGGTCGCCAAAATAGCCGCACGGACAAGGGTTCATCGCGGCCACCAGCACGAAGCGCGAGGGGAAGGTCACGCTGCCGGCCGCCCGCGAGATCGTGACAAAGCCGTCCTCCAGCGGCTGCCGCAGCACCTCCAGCACGTTGCGATGAAACTCGGGCAACTCGTCGAGAAAGAGCACGCCGTGGTGCGCCAGGCTGACCTCGCCGGGCATGGGGTGGGCGCCGCCGCCCAACAGGCCGGCATCGGAGACGGTGTGGTGCGGCGCGCGGAAGGGCCGTTGCGTCACCAGTGCCTGATGACTACGCAGGGTGCCGGCGATGCTGTGGATTTGCGTGGTCTCCAGCGCCTCGTCCAGCGTCATGTCGGGCAGAATGGACCCCAGCCGGCGCGCCAGCATGGTTTTGCCCGTGCCCGGCGGCCCGATCATCAGGATGTTGTGGCCCCCGCTGACGGCCACCTCGATGGCGCGCTTGGCCGACTCCTGGCCCTTGACGTCCGCGAAGTCCTCGACATGCTCGCGCCCGTGGCCGCGCAGATCGGCCAGGTCCACCTTGAGGGGGACGATTTTCAGGTCGCCGCGCAGGAAGTCGGCCGCCTGCCGCAGGCTGCGGACGGGGTAGACGTCGAGTCCGTCCACCACGGCCGCTTCCTCGGCGTTATCCGCCGGCACCAGCATGCCGCGCACGCCTTGACGGCGCACCGCCAGGGCGATGGGCAACACGCCGCGCACGCGCCGTACCTCGCCGCTGAGCGCCAGTTCGCCCACCATGGCGTAATCGGCGGCGTTGGCGTCCTCCAGCGCGTCGCTGGCGATCAACATGCCGATGGCGATGGGGAGATCGAAGCTGGGGCCCTCCTTCTTGACGTCGGCCGGGGCCAGGTTGACCGTGGTGCGCCCTCGCGGCGGATGAAAGCCGGAGTTGCAGATCGCCGTCCAGACGCGGTCCTTGCTCTCGCGCACGGCGGCATCGGGCAGTCCCACGATCACGATGTTGACTTCGCCGCCGCCGGCGTTGACCTCGATCTCGACCGGATAGGCCTCCACCCCGAAGACAGCCCCCGAGAACACTCTTGCCAGCACGACCACACACCTCCATTCCGTCCAACCCGCAATGTGGGCGATGCTACCTGATCGGGACGCCCCTTGCCAGCGCGTTTTGCGTGGTTGAACCGCAGGTTGCCGAATATCGAACCGCAGAATGTTGAAGGCAATTCCGTCTCCGCGCTGGAGGCTCTTGCCTTCATGATTCTAAAATCATTATTCGTCAATCTGCGATTCGTATGCGGGGGGAACCTGCGGCCCAATCGAACCGCAGATTGCCGAATATCGAACCGCAGAATGTCGAAGGCAATTCCGTGTCCGTGCCAGAGGCTCTTGCCTTCATGATTCTAAAATCGTTATTCGTCAATCTGCGGTTCGTATGCGGGGGAGACTCGCGGCCCAATTGAACCGCCGGTTGCCGAATATCGAACCGCAGAATGTCGAAGGCAATTCCGTCTCCGTACTGGAGGCTCTTGCCTTCATGATTCACAAATCGTTATTCGTCAATCTGCGGTTTGTACGCGGGGGGAACCTACGGCATGTGAATCCCGAAATCTTGCCATCCGCGAGTCAACTATCTTGACTCGCATCCCGACGCCCGCTGCCGCAGGTGCTCAACCAGCGCCTCCAGCGCCAGCACGTAGCTGAAAGTGCCGAAACCGCCGATTGTCCCCAGGCAGACCGGCGCCGTGAGGCTCTGATGGCGAAATTCCTCGCGTTTGAAGATGTTCGAGAGATGCACCTCGACGCACGGCAGGGCCGTGGCGGCAATGGCGTCGCGCAGCGCCACGCTGGTGTGCGTATAGGCGGCCGGGTTGATGATCAGCCCATCGGCCGCGCCTATGGCGCGGCCGATGTACTGCACCAGTTCGCCTTCGACATCGCTTTGAAAATTGTGCAGTTCGACGCCCAACGCCGCCGCGCGTTGCGCCAGTAGCGCCATGATCTCCTGGAGCGAAGCCGCGCCGTAAATGGCCGGCTCACGTTTCCCCAGGAGTCCCAGGTTCGGTCCATTCACGACCCAGATTTTCATTGCCATTCTCCGTCTCCTGCTCCTCAGGTTTCGGCTCCGCCGGCGTCACGGCCGGTGCCGCCTCCCTCACGTCGGCCAGCGCGACGCGCACCACGCGCCCCGCGCGCGTGCGGAGCTTCAGCAGTCCCCGCATCACGTCGCGCTCGACCACGCAGCCTTCACTGCCGTCTCTGAGCGTTACCCAGACCCCTTCCCGCGGCGTGACCGCATTGGCGGCGGAGTAGCTCTCGAACTCGTAGCGCAGACAGCATTTGAGCCGACCGCAGGTGCCATTGATATTCGCGGGATTCAGCGAAATGTCCTGCTCCTTGGCCATGCGCACGTTGACCGACTGGAAGCGGCGCAGCCAGGTGGCGCAGCAGACTGGGCGGCCGCAACTGCCGAGCCCGCCCAGTAGCGCCGCCTCGTCGCGCACACCAATCTGCCGCAGTTCCACCTCGATGCCAAAGCGCTTTTGCAGTGCGGCGGCCAGGCGACGCCCGTCATAGGGACGCTCGGAACTGTAGACGATCGTCATGCGCTTGCGGTCCAGGTCGCACCAGGCCGCGGCAGGCCTGACCGACTGCGGGGCGTCCGCGGTGTCGGCGGCGAACGCCTGCAACGCCTGCGCACACAGCCCGGCATTGGCGCGTTCGCGTTCAAGATCGGTTTGGCCGGCAATCCGCAGGCAGCGCGGAGCCGTCGCCAGCACGACGCCATCTTCCGGCGACGCCAGCGCGTGGCGAACCTGTCCGAGGTAGGTGACGCCATGGCACTCCACGGCGCAGATATCGCCGGGATGCAGTTCGAGCCCGTCAGGCACGACAGCCTCGCGGCATCCCTGTCCGGTCAGCGCTACTGTCACCAAAGCAGGCATAGTGTCAAGCCGTGCCGCCCGCCAAGCGGTCCATCCAATAGGCTAGCAAAGCCATTTCCGGGAGGCTGCGCTCCATCTGGCGGGCCATCGTTTCGATGCCTTCGACATTGGCGAGGGCCTGGGCCAGGGTCAACTGGCGGGCACGCGCCCGCAAGGCTTCGACGTGCTCGCGGTAGTGCGCCACGGCGGCATCCGCCCCGGCCCTGAACGCCAGCAGATCGCGATACCAGCGCTGCATGACCAGCAGAAATGCGCCGCGCAGTTCACGGTAGCGCGCGCTGACCCGGGCCTCGATGACATCCGCCTCTTCGTCCACCAGTTCCTCGTTCACTGGAGATTCCGCTTCCACCAGTCTGCGCGCCTCCGCCTTCAACTCTTCTAGCACGCCTCCCAGGCGGTCCGCCGCCTGCATGGCCGCCACCGGACCGGCGATGGGCGGCCCGCCAAGCACTTCCAGCACCTGCGTACGCCAGGGCTCGTCCAGTTCAAGCGGCGGGTCGTCCAAGTCCAGCCGCTGACAGCGCGAACGCACCGTGGGCAGCAGGGCCTGCGGCGCATCCGAAAGCAGCAGCAGCAGGGTGCGCGGTGGCGGTTCCTCCAGCATCTTGAGAAAGGCATTGGCGGCGGCTTCGTTCAACCGGTCGGCGCCCACCAGCACGCCCGCCTTCCAGCCGCCGGCGAAGGACGTCTCGCTCAGGCGGTGCAGCAGGTCGTTCCTCACCTGGTCAATCGAAATCACGCGGGTCTTCTTCGCTGGCTGAACCCAGACGTTGTCGCACCAGGTGCGCTCGGCCACCTGGCGGCACCGCTCGCACGCTCCGCAGGGCGGCTTATCCGACTCGCAGGCCAGCATCCGTAGCATGTAGACAGCCAGCGCGCCTGCCGCGCCGCGCGGCGAGCCCGTCAGCAGGTAGGCATGCGCCAGCCTGTCGTTGCGAAAGGCCTGCGCCACCACTGCCTGCGCCTCTTCGATGCGCATGCCTCACTCCTTCCGCGGAGGTTCCGCGCAACGCGACATGACGCCTGTCCACACCTCGGCCGCCACGGTCTCCTCGTCGCGTCCGCTGTCTATGACCAGAAAGCGCGTTGGCGCCGCCGCGGCCAGCGACAGGAAACCGCGCCGCAGACGCTCGTGAAAGGCCGCGGCCTCGCGCTCGAAACGGTCGGCCGTCTCGCCGGCGCCGGCCTGGCGCGCCGCCAGCCGCCGTCTTCCGGCGTCTGCCTCGATGTCCAACAGGATCGTCAGGTCTGGCCGCAGATCGCCGGTGGCAAAGCGGTTGATGGCCTCGAGCGTCGCCAGATCGAAGCCACGTCCGTAACCCTGATAGGCGAAGGTGGAGTCGGCAAAGCGGTCGCACAAGACCCAGTCGCCGCGCGCCAGCGCAGGCGCGATCGTGCGTTCCACAAGCTGCGCGCGGCTGGCGCAGAAGAGCAGCGCCTCGGCGCGCGGCACGGGCGCCTCGCTGACGGTGTCGTGCTGTAGCAAGCCGCGCAGGGCTTCGCCGACGGGCGTGCCGCCGGGTTCGCGGGTGACAACCACGCTCCGGCCCGCCGCCCTCAACCGTTCCGTCAGCCGCCGCAGATGCGTGGACTTGCCGCTGCCTTCCGGCCCCTCGAAGGTTATGAAGACTCCCCGGCTCATCGTCGCTTCACCTGCTGTCCACCGGCGGTGTCGCGCACCTCCCAGCCGGCGGCGGCCAGACGGTCGCGCAGCAGGTCGGACTGTGTCCAGTCGCGCGCTTTGCGCGCGGCGGCGCGGGCATCCAGCAACTGACGCACGTCGTCGGGCAGGGGGGCGTCGTCGGCGGGCGCCGCGCGGCCGAAGTTCAAAAGTCCCAACACGCCGTCGCAGCGCGTCAGCATGGCGTCCAAGGCAGCCGCTTGCGCGGCGGTCAGCCGGTTGGCGTCCAGGGCGGCATTGCCCTCGCGCACGGCGCCGAAGAGCGCGGCCAGCGCTTCGGGCAGGTTAAGATCGTCGGCGATGGCCTGCTCGAAAGCCTTCGCGGCCGCGTCCGCCCACTCGGGCAGGGCGCCGGCGACGGCGCCGGCGGCTACGGACCTGAGCCGGTCCACGAACTCGTCCAGGCGCGCCAGCGCGGCGCGCGCCCCCGCCAGCGCTTCGAACGTGAAGTTCAGCGTTTGCCGGTAGTGGCCGTTGACCAGCACGTAGCGCACCTCGCGACCGCTCCAGCCCTTGGCCGTGAGGTCGCGCAGCGTGTGGAAGTTGCCGAGCGACTTGGACATCTTCTCGCCGTTCACACGCAGATGGGCGCAATGCAGCCAGGTTTTCACGAAGGGCTTGCCGGTGGCGCCTTCCGATTGGGCCGTCTCATTGGCATGATGGGGGAAGAGATTGTCGATGCCGCCGGTATGCAGATCGAAGGTCTCGCCCAGATATTTCATGCTCATGGCCGAGCACTCGATATGCCAGCCGGGACGCCCGCGTCCCCAGGGCGAATCCCAGGCAACCTCGCCGTCAGCCGAGTCCCAAGCCTTCCAGAGCGCGAAATCGCCCACGCTCTCCTTCTCGTACTCGTCCTGCGCGACCCGCGCACCGCCGCGCATGCCGGAGAGGTCAATGTGCGCCGGACGGCCATAACCGGGGAACTTGGCGACATTGAAGTAGACCGACCCGTCCTCCGAGCGGTAGGCCAGACCGCGCGCAAAGAGGCGCTCGATCAGTGCGATCATCTCGGGCACATGGTCCGTGGCGGCCGGATAGCGTTCGGCGGCCTCAATGTTCAGCTTGCGGAGGTCCTCGAAAAAGGCCTCCGTAAAAGGCCTGGTGAAATCTCTCAGCGGCACGCCGGCGGCTTGCGCGCCGCGGATGGTCTTGTCGTCCACGTCGGTCAGGTTCATCACCTGAGTGACGCGGTAACCGACGTAACGCAGCGAGCGGCGCAGCAGGTCCTCGAAGACGTAGGCGCGGAAATTGCCGATGTGGGCGAAGCTGTAGACGGTCGGGCCGCAGGTGTACAGCCGTACATGGCCGCGCTCGATCGGCGCGAACTCCTCGATCTGGCGGGTCAGGGTGTTATGAAAATGTAGAGTCACGGAGTGGAGTGTTGTGATTGTGCCTTGGTCACGCGGAAAACTAAAACATCGTAACACAGGCAAGGGCAGGGGTAAACACCGCGATGGGCAGTTGACAGATGATCCGGTAGACGATTACGGAAAACGAGGGGACACATCCGAGTCGTCACACCGTAATCGTCGCCCGTAATGGACAGAAGAAAGGGGGAGAAAGCCGGGAGGCGGCTAAGCCGTCTTTCCGGTGAATGGGGGTTGTCCTAAAGCAGGCGTCTATTTGCCGATTTCAGAACGACCACCTTGCCGCGCCAGGGGTCGTTGCGCGCATATCTTCGGCCCCGCACAGAAGTCCTTACGCCGTCACTAACTCAAACTGTCTGACAAAGAACCCGTAGTCTTGGTTCTTGTGACAATTCGCAAAGTCTCCCCCGCATACCATCCATAGTCGCCGGCCGCCGTCTTCAAACCATTTGGCCGGCAGGGAAGGATTGTACCAGGCATTTCCGAAGTTCTCTTCCACATGGACTAGCGACCAGGGCCCCCATGGTTTTGGCGCTTCATAAAGATGAAAGAATGTTCTGTGCGACGGGTCCGGCCCGTCCAGGTCGACATAGGCCCACTGTGGCAATAGGAAGCGATGCACAGCCGGCACATAGTGCATGCCAGTCATGCTGGTATAGCCGCGGAATTGGAAAACCGCCTTCCCGGGCCGGACCACCCCGGTGCCGTACTTTTCCCAGGTTGGCTGGCTTTGGTCATCCAGTCCGTTGAACATCTCCCAGTCATGTGCGTTGAGATTGCCGATGAGCGCCTTGGGCACCCGTCCGAGCGTCAGGTAGTTGCCGTTGTTCCAGGATGCTCCCGAGACGGCATAGACCCAGTCATCCATGGCCCCCTGGTAATCCCGCCCAAACTGGACGAAGAACGGCGTGGAGAAACGAGGGCTGGGGAACATGGGATCGCGTCGCTTGCACGACCAGGTCTTCCCGTGATCGTCGGACTTGATGATCGAAGCATCATAGGTACGCTGAATCAGATCGGCATATTCATAAGCACCGGAATGCTGGCTGACCGCCATGTAAAGAATGCCGTCCACGCAAATCAGGCCGTTGGCTTTCCATGAATCGGCACGGTCGTGGAAACCGGCGTTGCCGTAGGCGTCCATGGGGTTGACCAGCGACACCGTGTGCTTGGGGGGAAATCCCTCCACGCGGAAGAGCGCCAGATTGCTGTTGTTGCTCTTCTTGATTCCATAACAGTCGTCGGCCGTTGAGTAGAGATGATTGTCATCGGCCCAGGTGCAGCTCCAGGTGTCGCCGTGACTATCGGGATAACGGATAGGCTCCGTAAGCCAGCGAATCCCTTTGATGCAGTTACTCTTCGGATACGGGATGTGTGGAATATTCATGTCGTCTCCAGAGAACGCGCGCGCGAATCAGCCACTTCATGCATGTCTTCATCGTTGGACCGCCCTATGGCGGAACGACTGCTTCCCTCTGACCCATAGGGTCAGGAGTCCGCCCCAACCTTCCCTCGTGGGCCGACCGTGGACAGGTCGAAGGGCTTGAATCCCAAGGCCAAGGCCGGGGAATCCGGCGAGAGCGTGAAGTCTCCCGCCTCCGGGTTGGTGAAGCCCGGGTCGGCTACCACGGAGTCCACATCATAGCCGCGCGCCCGCCACTTCTCCAGCGAGCAGCCGCCAAAGCGCAAGGGACGCCCGCTGGCATCCCAGTACAGGTTGCGGCCAAAGTGGAACTCGCCGACCTCCCCGAACCCTTCCACGGCGGTGGCGCCCTGACAATAAACGAGGTTACCCTCGACCGTCGTGATTACGTCCTCATGCTGGTAGGGGTAGTAGATCACACCCGCCTCACCGGCCATGGCAAAGATG
>JAQULY010000107.1 GCA_028718445.1 Kiritimatiellia bacterium | reverse complement strand
CCTTTCCCGGCGTTTTCCGCCTTTTTCGCCTGCACCATGCTCCCCCCGCGCCGTGTGCGTCGCGCCGGCGCCCTTGATTCGCGGCTTGCTCCGCTTCCGTCCGAACAACAACCGCAGCGCCGGCCACTGCCTCAACGCTCGACAATGCCGCGTTTCGACCGCCGAAACCGTCACGCCCCATGCCCTGGCAATGTCGCGGTACGTCTCCCCCTGGTACCTGCGCAACACCACCTCAAGCGTCAGCGGATGCAACGACAACAACCCCCTCGCCAACTTTCCCATCACCGACAACGGCAACGCCCGCTCACCCTCCGCCTGCGGTTCCCCGACCGGCACACGTTCCACCTGCCTGTTCGCCGCAAATCCATCCAGGTACTCCACCGCGATACTCTCGCCATCATCCAACTTGCATCCAGCGCACGGCGTCCGCGCCCATGGCACATTCCGCCACTTTCCCGCGATCACTTCCGCCCGGTGTCTACACTTGTGGCATTGCATCTCCGCCTACGATCTTCCCGCCTTCAGCCTCCACCCTCCCGCGCGCCCCATCCACCACATCCAGCAACCGGATCAGATCCTCGACGCACACCGCCAACAACCACGGCTTGCCGTTCGCGCGGTGCATCACCACCGCCACCTGATCCACCGACGCATCCCGCCGCGCCTGCGCCATCGCCTGGTAGAGCGACAGCCGTTCGCATCGCTTCACCTCCACGTGCAACCCCGGCAGATCGCCCGCCAGGTCCGGCGACTCAGGCCCGCCGCAGTACTGCCGCACCCGGTGGAACTGCGTCCCCAACACCTCGTTCAGTTTCTCCGCGGCCTCCCGTTCCCCGGCCGCGCCCTTGCGTTTGCTCATCCTGCCCATAGCACCCCCCGTCGCCCTCCGCCTGTTGCTCAGTTGCTCTGTCGCTCTACCTGCTGTTGCTCTACCCACTACCTGCTCTGCTTACTACCTGCTCTACCTACTACCTCATGGGTATATATCTTCTCTTCTCTAACGCGTTTCGTACGCATTTCGACACGCGTTACGACACGCGTTGCGACACGCGTTTCACACGATGCTGATCACGCCATCGGCACCGTCCGGCTTCACCTGCCGGCGTGTCGGCACCGGCGGCAGTTCCAACTTCGCACCGTGCGAAGTTGATCGGTGGGGACCGGCGGCACTTCCCGGGTCTTTCCATCCGCCCCGGTGCGGGCCGTGGCATCCCGCCAACTTGCCACCGTGGCAAGTTGATCGGTGGGAATCGGCGGCAGATTTCGCGTCTTCCCATCCGCCCCGGTGCGCGCCGGCGCCTGCCTCCAACTTCCAACGGACAGAAGTTGATTTGTCACGAATGTGTCAGAAACCCCAACAATCTCTGCAATCAGGTTCGCCGCCGGCGCCTCCGGCAACCCCGTCGGCGCGGTGGCGACCGGCGTCGCCGGCGCCCGCTCCGGCTCCCGGCAGGGCGGGCCCTCCGGGACCGCCCCCGCCACGCCCCCGTCTAGCGCCGTCGGCGCCGCCTTGCCAATGCAGGCAGGGCACCCTCTCCGCAGTGCGTGCCGCTACCCGCGGAGGTGTACCCCATCGAGGATTTCGGCCACGTCATGCACAAGCTCTTCGGCTTCCTCAGCCAGGTCCAGCCGTGCCGCCGCCGACACCGGCCGCCGGCCGGTTGTCAACGCCACGCTGTTGACGTTGAGCAGCGTCTGCGCGGCCACGAGTTTCTTGCGCATCGTGACCAGTTCTTCCTCGCGCACGCGATAGCTTCTCATTCCGCCACCTATCCGGCGAGGAACATGCCCCGCCGCCTTTCCTTCACTCCCCCGCCTGCCGCGCACGACTTCCCCCGGCTCCTATATAGTCGCCGGGGGGGGAAGTCGTCGCGGCTCGACTCCCCACGACTTCCGACGGCTTCCGGGAAACCGTCGGAAGCCGTCATGTGCCCAGCTCGCCCTGGCGTTGCTGCATGCACAGTTCGCGCTGCGCCTTGATCGCTGCCGGCGTCCCGATGTACGTCGGCGGGTTCTTGCCGATTCCCCGCCACTCAATCCACCGGCCGGACGCTACGATCTTCTTCACCAGGTCTGCCGCATCGTCCCGTGTGATTTCCTTCTTCCGCAGCATCTTCCGGATTCCGGCAGTCGTGTCTGTCTTGTCACCAAGAAGGGCGATTGCTTCATCCTCCGTAAGCTCCGTATGCGACTTCGCTTTCCTCTTCTTCCCATTCGCCCGCTCTCGCAGTTCTTCGGTCCAGGCGTCGACGTCAAACCCCGGCGCGACCTCGTAGGTCATGCTGTCCGGATCCAGACGTAGCGCGAACGTGGGCGGCCGCGGCCCGTCGTTGTTCTTCGCGCACGCCACAAGGATCATCGGGTTCTCGTCCTCACTCCCAGGCGCAAGGTTGAAAACGCACCGTGCGCAGGAGTACATCGCCTTGGAGTTCTTCCCGAAGTTCGCCCCGTCATACCCGACGGCCTCCATGATGTTCCTGGCCCCGGTGCGCGCGTGGGCGAGGACGACTACCGCGCCATTTGGGTTCGCGCCAGCCATCAGCTTCAGAAGCTCCGTGATGGTCCAGCGGGTATCCGTCTCCGCGTTGGCTTCCCCGGCCTGGACGTCGCCCCAGGGGTCCACCCAGAGCACGTCCGGCCGGCGCTCTTCCAGCGTCATGCGCCACCGCTCGACGTTTGCGGGATCCTGCAATGTCACATAGGGATCGTCCGGTTGCTCCAGCGTGGCCATGAAAACGTGAGCGTCGAGCCGGGACAGCTCCGCCTCCGACAGCCCCGCGGACATCTTGCGGGTATCGCTCTGGAGCCTGTGCAGACCGTTCTCCGTGCCCATCATCAGGTGTTGCAGCGGCTTGTTGCCGGTGGGCATGCCGCCGAACGGTAGCCCCAGCACCTGGTTACGGACGATGTTGAACCCGATCCGCGACTTGCCCAGACCGCCTTGCCCGAAGATTACGTGCAGCCGCACGCGCCCGAGGCCCAACCCAAAGCATTCGCCCAGGAACCAGACCGGCGGGGGCAGGAGCATCCGCGTGATCTCGCCCCACGACCTCGTGCTGTACGGCCGCGTCTTCTCCACCACGGCGCCCGCCTGGATCATGAGCTGCTCAAGCGCCTGCATGAATCGCTCTCCCTTCGGGTGCCAGGTAGAGGATCCTCTGCCATCGACCTTTCTCGGTGCGCAGATGCCCCGGCAGACGCGACAGCCGCGCTTCATTGCGGCAGGACGCGTCACACCCCAGGGGAATCAGGTACGTCCCGAACAGTATCCCCTCGACCTCCTCCGCCCACTGTCCAGCGGTCTGAATCTTGTCGATCCGAATCCATGCATGCAGCGACTTGCCGCCGGAGTCGATCAGCGCGCACACCGGCAGGTTGACGGCCCACCAGAAGCGCAACTGGTCTTCACGGGACATGCGGTCGAATTCCGCCACGGCGAAGCGGAACGACTTGACGCAGGCGTCGGCGCGGAGGCTGGGGCGGCCGTCCTTCGTGAGCCCGACCTCGCCGGTCACTGGGTTCGGGATCACGTGCGGGGGCGGGACAACCCCGGCCCGGAACGCCGCGAGCCAGTCGGCCACGGACTTCACCCGGCGGCTGAAGTGGTCGCCGATGAAAAGCACGTCATCAGGCGCGAACAGCGTTTCCAGAAGAAGGACCGTGTCTTGCTCCGGCGGCGTATCGATCCGCACCGGCGAAGCTTCCCAGACGTCTGCCTCGCCGTAACCGTCGCCCTCGGCCAGCCGGGCGGCGAGGAACGCCGCAGCATCGAACGCCTTAGCCGCCGGCCGGGCCTGCTGCGGCGGTTGCCAGCGGAAACTGAGCGCCCGCCTGGAGGGTACACTTCGCCCCTCTGCAGCTTTGTTCACCGCTTCGACGATCTCCCGATCCGGGACGCTCCGCTTCCCATGCACCTGCTGCCGCAGGTCCCGGAAGATCTCATCTGAGCACAACCCCGCCATGACGCCCAGAGACGCCACGCCGAGCAGGGCAGGGTGACACCCACCGCCACCGGACGCCGGCAAAGCGGCCAGCTTGGCCCGGTAGCGGTCCAGGAGAGGATGTTCAAGCAGGGCCACGGCCAGATCCTCCTATCGGCACGATGGCGATCATTTCGTCACCTCCTCTCCACCCATGACGCGTTCCACCTCCTCGGCCAGGAAGCCGCAAGCCCGCCGCCGGCCGGGCAACTTCACCCGCCGCAAAATCCCGGCTTTGCCGAGATCATCGACGAACCGGACGGACCGACTGAAACGCCGTGCAACATCCCTTCGGCTCAGAATGCGTTTTTCCACAACGCAGGCCCGTTGCGGAGGAGCGGCATCCTTACCATGATTGCGGATCGCCGTGACAATCCGCTGGCGATCCAACGGCGTCAGAACCGGATCCGCCTTCAACAGTGCCTTCACCGCTTCAACTGTAGTCGGCAACATGGACAATCCCCCCTTTCCTTCAGTACGGCCGCAGTTCGTCGAAGTTCGGCCAGAGCATGCGTACGTCCACGCCCAGGCCGGCGGCGATTCTCAGCGCATTGCGCTGATTCGGCCGCTTTCCGTTTGCATAGGCGTTGAACAGATGCGGCTCGATGCCCAGATCCAGCGCTGTTCCCCTCATCGACTTCCCGATCTTTCGCAGGTGTTCCTGCAAGAGTGTCGTTCTCATGGTGTGTCTCCTGTTCTTCAGTTGCGGGGACTGCGTGTCCCTCTACTATAGGACTGCTTTCAACCTATGGAGGCAGAAACACCCCGTTTTGCTGGTCAAAACGAGAAAAAAACCTTACACGCGCGCCATCTGGAAAACAGGCCCAGGAAACAAAAACGCCCTCTCCGTGGCATGTTTCCTGGAGGGGCGTTGGTGGCATCATGCGGCAGTGTTCAGCACCAGTCGCGACATCGTTCCGATGGCAGGTGTACCTGACATGGCCGGATGGTTCGACGAGACGCGGACTGTAAGTCCGCGTAACGACGGCGTAGCCAAGACTGCTATACTTTGCTATACTTTCGAGACGTTTTTCGGAGTCGCGAGGAAGCGCGGCGAAAAGCGTCGAGCGGCACGGCCAGGGAGACAAAACTTCAGCAAATGCTAAGGAATATTGCTGATTTCTGGCCGGATAGAAGTGGTGGCAAGGGTGGGAATCGAACCCACGACACGCGGATTTTCAGTCCGCTGCTCTACCAGCTGAGCTACCTCGCCACAGAGGATGAAGGCGTCGCGACCAGGGCCGGGTGCGATTCGGGCTTCCGCGGTCGCGAATGCGCACCTTTGTAATGCAGTGACGCGGGAGTGTCAATCACCGATTTCTGTGTACGGGCAGAACGTGAGATGTCACCATGACTCCGGTGACAATATGCCCAAACCAATCTCAGAGGCACGTGCCTGGGGGCTGGCGCTCGGACGCGTGAGCGCCATCGAGCGTTTCTGGGACGATGCCGTGGCGCGCCAGCGCGAAATCCTGGCGTGCCGCCATTGGCTGGAGGCGCAAACGCGCCTGCCACACCTATGCAAACTGGCGGCGCTACTCGATCCGGGCATGGACCGGCGGCGCCTTGCCGCCGTGCTGGCGCCGGTCGAACGCATGGCCGCGCGGCGGCGCGTCACGGATGTCAATATCCTGGAGCGCGATGCCCAGGCGGCGCCGCCGGCGACCAGCCCCATGGAACTGACGCTGGTGGCCGATTCGCTGCGCTCGGCCTTTAACACGGGCGGACTCTTCCGTACGGCCGAGTGCTTCGGCGCCGCGGCACTCTGGCTCTGCGGCTACACGGCCGACCCCGGGAACGCGCACGTCGCCGAGGCCGCCCTGGGCGCCGAACACATCGTGCCTTGGCGCCGTTTCGAGCGCCTGGCGGCAGCTCTCGAACAACTGCGCGCCAGCAACGTCCAGGTGGTGGCGCTGGAAACCGTGGCAGGCGCGCCAGCAATCGAGCGTTTCGCGTGGCGCTTTCCATGCGCAATGCTGCTCGGCAACGAACGCTTCGGACTCGATCCCGAAACCGTCCGTGCGGCCGATGCCGTGGTGCGCATTCCCGTCTACGGCCGCAAGAACTCGCTGAACGTGGTCAGCGCCGCCGCCATCGCCCTGCACACCGCGCGCTGTGCTTGGACAGAAATGCACGTCCCCCTGGAGCCGGCCGTCCCGGCCGGTTTGCCTTTGTCGGGGTTGGGGAACCGGGTCGCCGTTCCGCCTGGATCATAGCTACCGATCCATCGCCTCGACTGGCAGGCGCGGCACGGCCGCCAGCAGGCGCCGAGTGTAAGGGTGTTGCGGGGCGGTGAAAAGGCGCGCGGGCGGACCCTGCTCCACGACTCTCCCGGCCTGGAGCACGACTGCGTGCTCGCAGACCGCTTTCACCACCGCCAGGTCGTGCGCCACCAGCAGCAGCGACAGGCCCGTGCTGCGCCGCAGTTCCGCGAGCAGGCGCAGAATGCGCGCCTGCACCGAGACATCCAGCGCCGAGACGGGTTCGTCGGCGATCAGCACCGCGGGCTGAACCGCCAGCGCGCGGGCGATGCATACACGCTGACACTGCCCGCCGCTGAGTTCGCGCGGGTACTGGCGCACCAAGCTCTCAGGTAAACCCACGCGCGCCAGCAGTTCCGCGATCTGCGCAGCGAGAGCCGCGCGTCCCGTGCGCTGCAGTCCGTGCACCTTCAGCACCTCCGAGAGTGCGGCAAAAACCGTCTGCCTGGGGTTGAGCGCGCCGGCGGCATCCTGAAATATCAACTGTACCTGCCGCCGCATCTGACGGCGCGCGTCGCGCATGTTCAGTTCGCTTCCGTCCAGGAGCAGTCGGCCGCTGTCCGGCTGCTGCAAGCCCATCAGCACACGCACCAGCGTGCTCTTGCCGCTGCCGCTCTCGCCAATCAGACCGACGGCCGCCCCCGGGGCGATCGCCAGCGAAACGTCGTCCAGCGCCTTGAATCGGCCCGCGCCGCGGCGCTTGAAGGTTACGGTGATGTGTTCGGCCGCCAGGGAAATCATGTGGTTATGCCCTCCCGGCCGGCGTCCGCTCCCAAGGGCCGCCAGCAACGGCAGTTCCGGGACGGCGTCAGTCCCGTGTTCGGCGGCGGCTCGTCGCAGGCGGGCGCGCGCCGCGTGCAACGCGGCGCAAAGGCGCAGCCGGACGGTAGCTCGTCGGGAGCGGGCACCGTGCCGGGAATGTCGCGCAGTTCCTGCGCACGGTCCAGCGTGGGCACGGCCCTCAGCAGTCCCTCGGTGTAGGGATGCGCGGGATGGCGCAACACCTCCGCGACGGGGCCGGATTCGATGATTTGGCCGGCATACATTACGTGAATCGTGCGACAGCGCCCCGCTATCAGGCCAAGGTTGTGGGTCACCAGCAACAGGGCCAGGCCGTTTTCGCGGACCAGCGCATCCACCAGATCCAGCACCTCCGCCTGGGTGGTGACATCCAGGGCGGTGGTGGGCTCGTCGGCCACCAGCAGTTCGGGCTCCGCCGCCAGGGCCATGGCCAGCATGACGCGCTGCTGCATGCCGCCGCTCAACTCGCATGGATAGGCACGCAACACCGCGGCGGGATCGGGCAGACGCACGCGGGCGAGAAGCTCTGCTGCGCGTAACCGCGCGTCGGCTTCGGCCGGGCGCTCCCGCCGCATGACTTCGCCAAGTTGCGCGCCGACGCGCATGACCGGGTTCAGGCTGGCCGCAGGGTCCTGGAACACGTAGGCCACGCGACGCCCCCGCACGCGCGCGAGGGCGGCGGCGTCGCGTGTCAGCGAAACGCCGCGGAAAAGGACTTCACCGCTGACAATGGCGCGATCGGTCGGCGGCAGCCGCATCAGCGCCATGCAGGTCATGCTCTTGCCGCAGCCGCTTTCGCCGGCCAGTGCGACGCGGTCTCCGGCCTGCATCGAGAAGGAGAGATCGCGAACCACCGGCACGGTCTCGCCGCCGGCGCGGAAAGCCACACCCAGTCCGCGGACTTCCAGTAGTGGCGGTGTGGTCCGCGATGGCGCTGTCTCAATCATGTCCGCTCCCACGGGGCGACCGCGCCAGGCACGACGATGAAGAGCGGATGCGCCGCAGGTTTCTTCAAGCCGGCCCAGCGCGCGTAAGTTTCAGGCGCACGCCGCGACAATTTGTGTAGCAGATGCGACCACTCGTACTCGATCTGCCCGCGTGAAACCGCGATTGTCGGCGCTGAGCCGGCGCGCCGCAGCTTGCTCACATCGAAACTGTACCCGCGCCTGGCGGCCTCGCCCGCCACGGTCTCAAGGTAGAAACCGATCGCTTGCAGCGGATCGGCGGCGGCGCGGAAGCGCTCCAACTGGGGGTGGGCGCGATATCCGCGCGTCAGCCCCTCAAGCACTCTCTGCGCCAGCAAACCCTCGCGCCACAGGGCTGTCAGACCCATGCGATCAAGATATTTGGGGTGCAGGGACCACAGGCGCACGATCATTCTCCCGCGGCGCTCATGGCGGCGTCGCACCCGCGGCGATGCGTTCGGCGACCTGTCGCAGGTTGGCGGCCCAGTCCTCGGCCAGCGGATCCAGAAAGACCACGTCGGCGCTCAGTTGGCGCGCCAACGCCTGCACCGGGCGCGGATCGAACTGTGGATCGGCGAAGAGGGTGCGCACGCCATGCGCGCGGCCTTCCGCCAGCACTTTGGCGAGTTGCCGCGCCGAAGGCGAACGGCCCTGCGCCTCAATCGCTACCTGCCGCAGATCGAAGGCGTCGGCGAAGTATCCCCAGGAGGGATGGTAGACCCAGAAGGCGCCGCCTCTGGCGGCCGACAGGCGGGCAGCGATATCGGCGCGCAGTGCCGCGATTTCAGCCGTCAGTTTCGTGAGCGCTGTCTCGTATCGCGTACGGTTGCCGGGGTCGAGCTGCACCAAGGCAAGGCAGGTATTGGTGGCAATCTGTGCCATGGGACCTGGCGCCAGCCAGATGTGCGGGTCGGCGCCATCAACCTCGCAGGCATCGCCATGCTCGTCGGCGTGCGCGTGAGTATCGGCATGCAGCCGCGCCACACCGGTGTCCACGGGCAGTTCCAGCAGATCGGGACGGGCGCCGCGCGCTTTGGCCAGCAACGCCCGTTCGAAAGGCAGCCCGATGGTAAGCCAGGCTTGGGATTGCGCCAGCGCGGTCAGTTGGCGCGCGGTCGGCTCGAAGGCGTGGGGATTCTGTCCGGGCGTAATCATGAGGTACACCTCGACGGACGCTCCCGCCAGACGCTCCACCAGCCAGCGTTGCGGCGGAATGCTGACGAACAGCGAGCACTTCTGCGCGGCCTGAACGGTAGCCGCAAGCAGGCACAGCGCCACGCAACGTATCACAGCAGGGACCATGGCCGGAACATAGCACGCGCGCCGGGAAGGGGACAAGCGCGAATGTTCGGGAACTGTAATGGGTCAGGAGCTGTGAAAAAATCGGCGGCGCGGGTGTAACCGCGCCCTCCAGTGGTCAAGGATGCGCCATTTGTCCTGTATTTGTGATGGTCGGGATCCGTCCCTCCCGCGCTCAAACGATTTTTTCACAGCTTCTCAGTGAGATAGGGGTGCGAGTGGGGTGCATGTGAGCAGGAGCGATTTGTTGACCGTGCTATGAAGGCGTGGAGGCGTAGCACGGAGGCGGCGCGGATCGGGCCGGAAAGCCGGCGCGTGATCATGGGCCGGCTGCGGCGTCACCGGGAGCGGCGCAACCGCGAGGTTGGCGCCGCTCCCGCTTCCTTGCATCCGACCCATGCTGACGCGCCGTTTTCTGGTAACCCCGATCCGCGCCGCGCTTGCCCCCGGCGGCGGGACCCGGGTGCATCGTCCGGTTCAGGAGCCGCCGCCGGGACGCTGACGGGCAGTGCCAACACCCTCGATCTGTGATCCGAAGTGCTGTCTCACGGAGTCAGGCGCTGTTCCAAGTCTCTCACACTCACATGCACACCACTCGCGCCCCATCTCACGGACCCAATACCGGGAACGTTCGGTGTCTGAACTGCGAACTGCGAGAGATGCGCGGGTGAATTGAACCGCGGATTTCCGAATACTGAACCGCAGAATGATGAATGCGTCAGCCGAAGCGCAGCTGCTCGCACAACGAGTCGCCCGCACTGGTTCATGCGAGAACGTCGCGATATACCCGGCGTGTGGCCTCGATCATGGCCTCCAGCGTGAAGTCGGCCACGCGCTGCCGCGCCGTTTCTGCCAGCAGAGCGCGTTGAATTTCGTCTTCGAGCAGCGTCAACAGCGCCTGTGCCAGCGCGCGCGGATCGTCTGGCGGCACAAGCCAGCCGTCAACTTCGTGGGTGATGACATCGCTCACGCCGCCTACCCGCGAAGCGACCACAGGCGTGCCCGCCTGCATCGCCTCCAGCAGTGTGTAAGGCAAACCCTCCCAGCGCGACGGCATGGCCAACAGACGGCTGCCGCGAAGCAGCGCGATGACCGCCTGAGCGTCTCCCGCGGACAGCCACGCGATGCCCGGTTGCGGCCGCGGGCGCCAAGGCGGTATGCCGTCGCCCATGATCGCGACCGTCAGGCCCGGGCACTGACGCCGCAGCAGCGGCAACGCCGCCATCAGCACGTCCAGTCCTTTCTGCCGGCAGAATCTGCCCACGAACGCCACATCGTGGAGCTCGCCGCGATCGCGAGGCGGTAGCGGCAACGGCGGCACACCGTTATGTATCAGCGCGACTTTGTCGGCGGGGTACCCGATGGTTCGCGCCGCATCCGCTTCGGCCCTCGATACCGCGATCAGCCGGTCGCACCATGGCACGGCCAGTCGCTCAATGGCGCGATAGAGCGCGCGCAACGGTTTCGCCACCTGCATCTCGAAAGCGAAGAGATGCGGCGTGTAGACCACTGGCACACCGGCGCGTCGCGCGGCCAGCCGCGCCAGCAACCCGGCCTTGGAACTGTGGGCATGCACGACGTCAGGACGCAAGCGGCGGATCAAAGCGGTCAGGCGTGTGACGGCGCGCAGGTCCTCGACGGGGGCGGGACGACGGCGCATCGGCACGGCATGGACGCCGATGGCGTGTTGCCTGAAAAGCTCAAGATCGTGCCGGAAACCTGGATCGCGGCCGATGGCGTAAGCTACATCCACCTGCCAGTCGGTCTCCGCCAAGCCCAGCGAGAGCTCGCGCACATGGCGGCGTGTGCCGCCGATGGTCGCCTCGATCACTTGCAGTACGCGTGGCATAGTCTAACCTCCGGCAGCCGGGTCGGGCGGCTGCCATGTGTAGCGTGAATAGCGCGGCAGGCGTGCCAACTTGAGAAGATCGAGCGGTTCTCTCAGCCGCACCAGCAGGCAAGCCAACGCCCCCGCCGCGAGCGCTGCCGTGCCGCCGGCCGCCAGTTGCGCCAGGTCGGTCAGGCGGCCATGATGGGCGATGGCCGGCACGCCAGCGGAGACTCTGGCGCCGAGCCAGGCCGCGCCGCCGGCGGCGAGCGTTACCAGCGCCAGGCGTCCGAGAAAGCCCAGCGTGGGAAGCAGCGGGAAAGCCGGCGTGTGCCGGCCCAACAGCCAGACGAGGCACCAGCTCTTGAGCGTGCGGGACAGCGCCATGCCGCCCGCGATCGCCGCCAACACGAGTATTTCGCGATCCGCCCAGAGGTGTAGCCCCAGCCAGCTCACGGCGATGCTGAGGGTGGAGAAGACGATTCCGGCGATTGCTATCGCGACCATGCGGCGGTTGGCGAAGAAGGCTTGCATGACCAGCGCCTCGATGGCGGCCGCGGGCAACACCAACGTGTACAGTGACATGGAAACGGCGGTGCGATGCACGGCCAGGGCATCGAAACGTCCGCCCGCGAAGAGAAACCCGGTCAGCGGCAGCGCCAGCACCGCGATTACGACGGAAAACGGCACGAAACAAGCCAGCAACAGGCGTCCCGAACGTGTCACGAAGGCCCCGAGGCGCTGCTGGTCGCGCTTGTCGGCAAACTCGCAGAAGAACGGGAAGACGGCGATGGATAGCGCGTAGGGGACCATGAAGTGAATCGTGCCCTGAAGCTTGCGGCCCAGCGAATTGGCCTGGAGCAGCCCCTCCGAATCCAGCGCGCTGAGCAGGTAGACATTGTTGATGTTGTCGCGTATCTTGGCGAAGACGATGCCGGCCAGTAACGGCGCCACCAGCCACAGCATCCGCCGCAGCGCGGGATTGGAGAAAGCGAAACACGGCCGCAGCAGCCGCAGCTTGTCGCGCAGCCCCACCAGATGCGTCAGCAGTTTGAGTACGCTGCCGCCGACGATGCCCCACACGAGTGTCTCGGCGCCGCGGTGCCATGCGCCGATGCCCGCGGCCAGCGCGCCGACCACGGCGAATTTCCAGATAGCGTCGCCGAAGGCCGCCAGGAAGAAACGCTTGTAGGCGTTCAACAGCACGTAGGTAGTGGAACCGAGCGACAATCCCACCAATGCCGGCCCCAACGCGCGCACGCTACGCGCGCCCAACGCCAACGACTCGGGCTTGTGGGATGCCGACCACTGCGTCCAGAACTGCGTGATCCACTCCGGAAAGAGCATCAGGGCCGACACGGCCAGGACCAGCAGCAGTGTCTGCAGCGTCAGCAAAGCGTTGGCGAAACGCCAGGCCGCGCGCTCGCCAAGGGTATCCAGTTCCCGCATGAACACCGGCAGGCAGGCCGGGCCGATGGACTCTTCCCCCACCAGAAAGAGACTGAAGATCACGCCCTCAAAGGCGACGGCGTAGACCGCGTCGTAGGTCGCCTGCGGCAGATAGTGCGCCATGGCCCAGGTCTGTATGAAACCCGCCAGCTTGAAGAGCCCGTGGGCGATGGCGACAGCGACACCGGCGCGCAGGATGCGGTGACTGAGCGGCGTGCCGGCGTGAGCGCTCATCGCAGACCCCATAGCGTCAGCAACGTGTGTTCCTGCCCGAAGTCGGGAACGGTGCGGATCGGCGTGTAGCGCGCCGACAGCAGTGCCTGCAACTCCGCGCGCTCGTCTTCCGGCACGGCCGTCATGGCCGGCGCCGCCAGCGCCAACCCGTAGCCGCTGAAAGCGGCCAACGGCGAAGCGCCGGAGGAAATCTCCGCGCGCAGCCGCGCGCGGCTGAGCACGTGATGGCGCGCAGCCGCTTCATCGCTCAACTCGGGGAAGTACCCGAAGGGCCCCATCTCGAAACCGGACGGCACGCGGCGCCGCGCTTCGACCGCGAGATATAGATCCTGTGTCAGAAGGGTCTGATCCGGCGCCACGCGGGTCGCGATCCATCGGCCCGTCGAACGCAGCAGGGCCAGATCGGAGGTTGGCTTCTTGACAACCCAGAAGCGGTCCTGACGGATGATGAACCACGTCTGGTTCAGTGGAGAAGCGCCGGCGCACACGCCGCACCATAACAGCAACGCCGTCAGCAGTCCTGCTTGGAGGCGCGACTCGCGGCGCGGCTCCGTTGACGCCGG
>JAQULY010000106.1 GCA_028718445.1 Kiritimatiellia bacterium | reverse complement strand
CACCAGCGCCGTGCCGGTTGACGGCGTGAACCGCCAGAAACGCGGCGGGCGCGAGTCTCCCTGCAGGTGCGATGGATCCTCGAACAACGGAAAGGCCGCGGGCGCGTCGTCTTGATCCTGCCCTTCCCGCAATCGCACGCTCAGCCACCGATCACAGGCCGTGAACCGCACTCCGGATTCGCCAAGATAGGCCCTGAGACTGTCCGGCTCCAGCGCGGACGCCTCCGGCGCCGCGGCCGCGTAGACCAGCGCCTCGGCAATCATCCACTCCGAAGCGGGCCGTTTAGGCGTGCCGAATTCATCTTCATCGGGAATATCGAGCGGACTGCCATGCGGCAACGAGCCGCTGAAACGCACATAGCGCGCCTGCGTGGCGGGGAAGGCAAAGGCAATGCGCCCCTGCCCTCCCGCGAGATAGACCCCCTCCCCCGCGCCGTAGGCCACGGGCAGACGCGCGCGCCACGGCACGACTTCGACGAAGGCGATGCCATCGCGCGATAATTCGACCTTGCCGTGCGTCGGCAACTGCAGCCCCTGCATCTCGGCCGGCAGCAGGTCCAAACCCACAACCTCGGCTACCTTCCCAAGATCCAGCGTGAACTGCCCGATGTCTTTGGCATCGCCCAGCACGGCCGTACGATGGTTGCGGTCAATCAGATTGGTGACGGCGCCGCGCGTGTTTGGGCCCAGCCACACGCTCATGCAGGCGGCCGGCAGGGCGCGGCGCGCCGACGGCGGCGGACGCAGATCGTGCAGCAGGGTGACGCCATCGAGCGGCAGTTCGCTCCAACGCGCGCCAAGCGCCTCGAGCGAAGCCCGCGCCGCCGGCAGAATGGCGGTCTGGCAGACATAGATGCCGCGCGGTTCGCGTTCGGCGGCCTGCGCGTTGGGCAGATAACGTTCTTTGCCGGATGCCACGAAGATCACGCCCGTCTCGTTCGTCGCGCCGCGCGCCATCCGCGGATGCGCCAGGAAGGTCATGCCATTGGCTTCGGACTGAAAGTAGTAGTCGCCCAGCATGACGGCATGATGCGCGCCCAGACGCTTGACGGACGCGGTGACCGCGGCCCGCCGCGCCAGGCGCGCAGCCAGGTCCATCCGCCCAAGCGGTGTCATGACCGCGACGCCATGAAGGTTCCAGGCCATCCAGCAGACGAGCAGCGCCACGGCCGCGACGCGCAGGCCCCGTGCGGCGCTTGCCAGCGGCAAGGCCAGCGCACACGCCAGGAACATCGTCCACAGCGGCAGCACGTAGCGCGGCACCGTGGCGCCGGCCATGGCATGCGGGAGGTAGCAGACCAGAAAGAGCGCCATGATCAGGGGCGGCAAGGCGGCGCGCCAGCGCGGCGCGGCGCGCCACGGCCGTGCCCAAGTCCAGCACGCAGTGATCACGCCGGCGGCAACGAAGAGCCACCCCGCCGCCTGCACCGGCCTGTGGTTCACCGTCACCCATTCGAAGAACATCGGCAGCGTACCCGCCACGAGCGTGCCGCCGTTCGCGAGCACACGCGCGGGCGTTGGCTGCCAGCCCATGGTCGGCCCTTGCGCCACCAGTGCCGCCATCCTCAAGACCGGACTGACCATCAGCAGGAACAGGAGCGCCGCCGGCAGACAGGTGGCTAACACTGCGGGACGCCAGCAGTGCCGCCGGAAATGGAGCGCCAGCGGCACGCAGGCCGTCAGCAGATACGGAACGACCATGGCGTTGGTCCAGAAGGTCAGACCGCCGGTCAGTCCCAGGACCGCCATCCAGACCCACAGGCGCAAGCCGCGCAGATCGCGCGCCTCGATCTCCACGGCCAGCCAGAGAACCAGCGTGGTCAGAAACATGAAGGCGCCATACGAGGTATCGGGCGTGTGCGTGTACCAGGAGGTCAGCCGGTCGGGAAAGGCAAAGACCGCGGCCGCGGCCAGTCCCGCGGCTGCGCCCGCCAGGCGGCGGAAGAGCAGAAACGAAAGCCAGACCCAGAGCCCGGCCAGCACGGCGATTGGGACCGTCATGGCGAACAGCGATACGCCGCAGAGCTTGAAGCTCAGGGCGATGAGATATGCGAGCGGCGCGCCGGAATAGCAGAAACCGTAGAGAAAGATGGGCCGGTCGCCGTCCAGGATGTTCAGCGCCATCAACCCCAGCGTGCCGGTGTCTATCGCCAGCACGAACTGGTTGGAGGCCAGCCAGGCGCGGTGCGCCACCGCGGCCAGCGCCAGCAACAGGGCCAGCAGGCCGCAGTGTTCCGCTGCCCAGAGGCGGATGTGTCGCGGCGCTTCCGGGTTTGTGGTGGGATTGTTCATTGAACGGGAGGCGGGGTCATGCTCAAGCCGCCGAAGCGGAAGAGCCGACAAAGCGTGCGACGAAGCGTAGACGACAAAGTGTGCGACGAAGTGTGGGTCGAAGTGTGGGAGTCTGGTAGGCTTTCAGTCTCTCATGGCCAAAGTGCTCTGCCATACCTGCTGCTCCTGTTCCCACCACGCCACACTTCGTCGCTTTCTTCGTCCCACACTTTCTCGTGTACGCTTCGTCGCAAGTCTTTTTCGAGACTACTCTCGGCCAGCCATATCTCGACACATTTGTTCCGTTCATTCCGCCGTCTTGGTCTTCTCTTTGATGAACGGCTTGGGCTCCTGGTTGTAGACCTTGGAGTGGGGCGCGACGGAGTGGATCAGCCACACGTTGGCGCCGATGACGGAGTCGTGCCCGATGGTGGTGTCGCCGCCGAGGATGGTGGCGCCGGCATAGATCACGACGCGATCCTCCACGTTGGGGTGTCGCTTGATGCCCTTGACCAGTTTGCCGTCCGCGTCCTTGGCGAAGCTGAGCGCGCCCAGGGTCACACCCTGGTAGAGCTTGACGCGGGTGCCGATGACGCAGGTCTCACCGATGACCACGCCGGTGCCGTGGTCAATGAAGAAGCCGGGGCCGATGCGCGCACCGGGATGGATATCAATGCCAGTGCGCGTGTGCGCGAACTCGCCCATGACGCGCGGAATCAGCGGCACGCCGGCGCGATAGAGGGCATGCGCCAGCCGCTGCACGGCGATGGCGTAGATTCCCGGGTAGCTCATGACGATCTCCATGGTGGAGCGCGCCGCGGGATCGCCCTCATAGGCGGCGACGATATCTTCCTGCAGCATGCCGCGAATGCCGGGCAGTTCGTCGAGCAGGGCGGAGACGGCGGCAACGGCCCGCTTGCGGCAATCGCCGCAGTCGGTGCACTTGTCGTGTTCGCACTGATAGGCGAAGGCGCGCCGCGCCTGGTCCGCCAACTGCGTGGCCGTTTCCCCCAGCACGCGCCGCATGGTCTGATCGGCGTTCTCGTGCGGCATGGGCTCGTGGCCGTGACAGCCGGGAAACAACAATCCGATCAGACGCTCCAACACGGCGACAACGGCTTGCTGTCCCGGCAGGTTGATGCTCTTCTCGGTATTGGCCACCGGGCAGTTGCGGCAGGGCGACAGTTCGTGCGCCAAGTGCGGCAGGCGTTCTTCAATCCATGATTCCATGTTTCGTTCTTCCCATGGCGGCCGGCATCGCCGCGATGCCGCCAGTATAGCCAATATGCCGGGGGCTGGCGATAGGGCGGGAAGGCCCGGGAGGATGGGGGGATGGGGGAATGGGGGAATGGGGGGATGGGGGGATGGGGGGCGGGAGATCGGCAGTGGGCAGGAGATCAGAGGTCGGAGGTCGGAGGACGGAGGGTGGAATGGGCGAAGCGCGGGACACACTTTATCGCCACGCTTAGCCGGGTACGCTTAATCGGGTCGTCTTGGACGAAGGCGGGGCAACTCCGAACGCTCAACTCTTAGCTCTCAATTCGGTGGCACGATAGCGGCGACGCGAATGGCCGACGAGTGGCTGGCGACCAAATCGTGAGTCGCTCTCGTCGCCGCTACCGTTCATCGACCAGCCAACCCCGCGTGCGGGCGACGGCGTCGCGCCAGCGGGCGTAACGCCGCTCGCGCCAGCGGACGGAAGCACGCGGCGTGAAAACCCGCATGCGCCCGGCCGGCACGGTGCACGGCGATTTGAGCGGCCACATACCCACCGCCAGACCCGCCAGCCGCGCGGCGCCAAGCGCCGTGGTCTCGAGCAGCGGCGGACGCTCGACGCGCACGCCGAGAATGTCCGCCTGGAACTGCATCAGGAAATCGTTGGCCGCCGCGCCGCCGTCCACCCGCAGACGCCGCAGCCTGACGCCGGTGCCAGACTGCATCGCCTCAAGCACGTCGCGGGTCTGGAAGGCGAGCGACTCGAGCGTGGCCTTGACGATCTGGGCGCGGTCGGCGCCGCGCGTCAGGCCGAAGATCGCCCCGCGCGCATACATGTCCCAATAGGGAGCGCCCAGACCGGCGAAGGCCGGCACGACATAGACTTCTTCGGCGGCGCCGGCCTGGCGCGCCAGGCGCTCGGATTCTGGCGCGGCAGCGATGATGCGCAGTCCGTCGCGCAGCCACTGCACGGCCGCGCCCGCTACCAACACGCTGCCTTCGAGCGCGTAGGTCACGTTGCCGCCAAGGCGCCAAGCCACGGTAGCGAGCAGATTGGCCGGTTTGGCGGAAGGACGGTTGCCTGTGTTCAGCAGCAGAAAACAGCCGGTGCCATAGGTGTTCTTGGCCATCCCGGGCGCGGTGCAGCCCTGCCCGAAGAGCGCGGCCTGCTGGTCGCCGGCCACGCCCATGATCGGGATGCGCGCGCCGCGCCACTGCCAGTGGCCGAACTGACCGGCGGAGTCGCGCACCTCCGGCAGCATGGCCGGCGGAATGTCCAGCGCCGCGAGCAGCTCGCGGTCCCAGCATTGGCGGCGGATGTCGAAGAGCATGGTGCGCGCGGCGTTCGAGGCATCGGTGGCGTGCACGACACCGCCGGTCAACTGCCAGATCAGCCAGGTGTCCACCGTGCCGAAGAGCAGTTCGCCGCGACGCGCGCGGGCGCGGGCGCCGGGCGTGTGGTCGAGCAGCCATTTCAGCTTGGTGCCGGAGAAGTAAGGATCTATCACCAGACCCGTGCGGCGGCGGATAGCGCCGGCCAGCCCATCGGCGCGGAGCCGGTCACAGATGGGCGCCGTGCGGCGGTCCTGCCAGACGATGGCGCGCGCGATCGGCCGCCCGGTGCGGCGTTCCCAGACAAGCGTGGTCTCGCGCTGGTTGGCGATGCCGATGGCGGCCAGCCGCCGCGGTTCAATGCCGGCCTTGCGCAGGGCGGCAGCAAGTACCGCCTGCTGGCTGTGCCACAATTCCAGCGGATCGTGCTCGACCCAGCCCGGACGTGGATAATGCTGCTGGAACTCCCGTTGCGAGGCAGCCACCGGCCGGCAGTGCGCGTCAAAGACCACCGCGCGCGAACTGGTCGTTCCCTGGTCCAGTGCGACAACGAAGGAGAGCGATTCCCTCAAGCTCACATGCACCCCCATCTCACCAAGACGAAACGCGCCTGGCAACCCAATCGAACCGCAGATTGACGAATACTGAACCGCAGAATGTCGAAGTCAATTCCGTCTCCGCGCTACAGGCTCTTCCCTTCATGATTCTAAAATTGCCATTCGTCAATCTGCGGTTTGTACACGGAGGAACCCAATCGGACCGCAGATTGACGAATACCAGAACCGCGGAACGTCAGAGTCCTACATCAGCCCATACTCTTGTGGCTTCATCCCCAGATCCGCGCAAACCGTCAGCAGTTCCTTGAGCGTCGCCGGGGGCAGCGGCACGCCCTTGTCCTTGCGGTCGAGCCAGGCGAGGTACTCCTTCTCGCCGGACGTATAGATGCGCTCGGCGCCGGGAGCGAGGTGCGAGGCGCGCAGTTCGCGCAACAGATCGCCGGTGGCGCGCTTGAAGGCGGCCAGGTCGCAGAAGGCCGAAATGTCTATCGCCATGAAGAAGTGCCCGAGCCGGTAGGGAACTTTGCGGCCGTCCTCGATGCCGTTCAACCGCTTCAGAAACGCGCCCTGCTGCAGCGCGCTGGAGAGGATCTCGACCACCGTGGCGTAGCCGTATCCTTTGTAGCCGCCGAGTTCCTCGCCGATGCCGCCCAGCGGCGCCAGCGCGGCCTGCTCGCTTACCAGGTCCTTCAGCACGCCCTCCGCGTCGGTGCGGGCGCGTCCCTGGCGGTCTATCACCCAACCGGCCGGCATGGCCCGGCCGAGGCGCGCGTAGAGCTCGATCTTGCCGCGTTGGGTGATCGAGGTGGCATAGTCGTTGGTGAAATTGAAGTCCTCGTCCGTGGGGATGCCGAATACCAGCGGATTGGTGCCGAGCAGCGGCTCAACGCCGAAGGTCGGGGCGATCGAAGGGCGGGCGTTCGTGCCCGTGAGGCCGATCATGCCGACCGCGCAGGCCTGCCTGGCGTAATAGCCGGCGATGCCGTAGTGCGTGGAGTTGCGCGCCACCACCATGCCGAGGCCATGCTGGCGCGCCTTCTCGATGGCCATTTCCATGCAGCGGCGCGAAATCACCATGCCCATGCCGTGGTGACCATCCACCACGGCCGTGGCGCGATCGTCGCGCACGACCTCGAATTGCGTAACGGGCTGCTGGATACGATCCCTGACGATGCGGTCGTAGTAAATGGTCTTGAAGCGTCCGACGCCATGCGAGTCTATGCCCAGTTTGTCGGCGGCGATCAGCACCTCGGCGCAGATGGCGGCATCGGCGGCCGGTACACCAATGGCTTCGAAGCCTTGCCGCATGAAGCGCTCAATGCGGTCGAACGGTACCCATCGCAAGTCGGCATTCATATGCTGTCTCCCGTCACGATAGTCCGACAAGCGCCTGCCAGTGTCAACTCCGACGACATGCGATCCTCAATGGGTCGGTAAGACAGGGGCGCGAGTGAGGTGCATGGGAGAGGGAACGATTTGCTGACTGTGCCACGAGGACATGGAGGCGTAGCACGGAAGCGGCGCGGATCGGGCCGGAAAGCCGGCGCGTGATCATGGGCCGGCTGCGGTGTCACCGGGGGCGGCGCAACCGCAAGGTTGGCGCCGCCCCCGCTTGCTTGCGTCCGGCCCATGCTGACGCGCCGTTTTCCGGTAATCCCGATCCGCGCCGCGCTTGCCCCCGGCGGCGGGACACGGGTGCTTCGTCCGGTTCAGGAGCCGCCGCCGGGACGCTGACGGGCAGCGCCGACAGCCTTGTCTCTGGCCCGGAGTGCTGTCTCACGGAGTCAGGCGCAGTTTCAAGTCTCTCACACTCACATGCACACCACTCGCACCCTCATCGAGGTCAAGTGGACGGAGACTCCGAACGCGGGAGATGCTCGGCATGTGCGCGTCTTTCTCCGCGAATACGAAAACGCGGTCAAAGGCTACGTCATCTGCCGGTCACCCCGAAAGATGAAACTCGACGACCGTGTCTTCGCAATCCCGTGGCAGGGGCTGCCGAGCGTCGTCAGGCAAGTCTGAGCAGTTCCGTCGGTTGACCGTTCGCCATCGGGTGCCGCCGCCGTCACTGCGCGCGCACGCGGTAGAAGACCGGTTGCGCGGGAGGCGCGGGGAGCGTGACTGATGTCGAACCCTGCTCTCCGGGCACGTCGCTGGTGATCTCCAGGAATCCGCCGACCTGCTGCTGCAGACCGGTGGAACGGTCCACGCCATAGAGGCGCGTGGTCACGCTCTGCCACGTCAGGTTGACCGCCATCGGCGGCGTGCCTGCCAGGGGCACGATCGCCTCGAACATCAGACGCGAGGCCCCATTGGTGGGAATCGTGTCCGCCGCGTACTCTTCGAAGTCCGTGAAGCTGTCGGTGTCATGGTTGCTGTTGCTGGAGGCGGTGGTCACATCGTTCCAGTACTCCCGCTCCCATTTGTCGTAGATGCCGTCGCCATCGGCGTCGAACGGCAGCACGTCCACCAGGGCGTAGTCCCAGTCCGACACCAGATTGGTGCCGCCGTTCATGACGCCATTGTCCCAGACGCGCAGCGCGACGATGCGCTCGCCGGCGGAACCGCAATAAAGATTTGTGACCGGACCCGCGCCGGCGGTGTCGGGCGTTTCATCAAGGTCGAAGTCCCACTCGTAGAGTGTAATCAGGTCGGACGGATCAATGTCGTACGAACCGGCGCCGCTGACCGTGACGGTCTCGCCGATGTAGCAACTGTAGGGACCGCCCGCCTCGGCGTATGGCTTGTGCGGAGGTTCCGCCAGCGTGGTCGTAAAGGTCGTCAGGGCGGTCTGAGCGGGCGTGTTGTCGTCCGTCACGCGCAGACGGATGGTGTGCTGTTCGGGCGTGTCGCCGGACACTCCGGGATTGGGATCGGGATAGGTCCAGACCGCGGCGGGATCGTTGGGATCGTCGGTCTCGAGATCGTAGACACCGTCGTCGTCGAAGTCCCACTCGTATTTGACGATGGTGCGCGCGGCGTCTATGTGGAAAGACTGTCCGGCGTTGACCTGCATCGGCACGCCGAAGCCCCAGACGTTGGGCGCCGTGATAACCGGCACCGGCGCCTGGCTGAAGAGCGTGGGCGTGAGCATCAACACCGCCCAGGCGGTCGAGAGGTCGGTGTTGAGGGCGGAACCGTTGTCGCGGTACCAGGCCGACCAGTAGCCGCCGGCCTCCTGATGGGCCGTTACCTTCTGCTGAACGCCGTAGTCCGCGTCGTTGTACCAGTCAAGGAAGGTGTTCTCGAGATAGGTCACCGGGCGCGGCCGCGCCAGTCGCATCGCCTTGGTAAGAGCGTAGAGCGCATAGTAGTTCTTGTTGGCGGCGCTTCCGTAGACGCTGTTCCAGTTATCGGCGATGGTCGTCTCGGCCGTGCGCCAAGTGGCGTTTGTGACGTAGATGTTGTTGATCGCCATCTGGATCAGCGCCGAAGGCTGGGTGGCGTGCCAGACGGTCTCGCCCCACGGGAAATTCTCGCCCGGACGGTAGACATAGGCGCCGCTCACGAAACTGTAAGCGAGCCAGCGAACGTTTTCCTCGCGTACCCACGAAGGCGCCTTGATGCCGAAGTTGTTGTCGGCGGCCAGCATGGCGACGGCGCCCCATTGCGAGATCGAGTTGTCGGAGGTGCCGGCGTTCCAGTCGTAGCGCCAGCCGCCGCGATCGGCGGCCGAGGGATCGCATTGGCCGTAGTAGAGCGCGTCCAGCATGTCCGTGACGATATCGAAGTAGAAGGCGTGCTTCACGCCCGCGATGCCGGTGCGAGCCATGCCCAGCATATCCTGGGTGGAGGCAATGGTGTCTATGGTCATGCCCTGTTGGTAGCCGCGATGGGTGGTGTTGACCTCAAGACCGATGCCGTTGCCGTTGGTGTCGGGGTCGCCGGCGGGTTGCGCGGACATCGCCCGCGTCTGAAGAATCGAGAAGAGGTAATCGAAGCCGCGGTTGACTGTCTCGACGTACGGGTCTTCGGTGGGATCGCCCTCGGGCCGGTGCCCGTTGGTCAGCAGTGCCTGCACCGCGCCGGCGGCCGCCGAAGGCCGGTAGCCGGTATTCCCCTCCGTGGGATTGTTCCAGTAACCGTTCTCGCGGTTCTGATTCTTGTGCAACCACCATAAGCCTTCGTCCGCCGCGATGTCGGCGCGCGTGGCCTGACTGTCGGGCCGCACGATCAGCCGGTACTCGTCGCTGCCGGAGAGTCCGTTGGCGTCCCACACAGTCAGGCGCGCGATGTAGGGACGGTCAACCGGACCGCTGTAGGCGTGCGTGGCCTGGATGGCGTATTTGTCGGTCACCGCCGCCACCGCGCTGGTGACGCCGTCGCCGTAGTCCCAACTGTAGGTCAGCGCGCCGGCATCGCGCACGATGCCCTTGAGCGTCACCACCTTGCCGGTGTAGACGAGGTGCGGCGAATCGGGATTGCCGTGCAGGGGCACGCAGATGACGTGCGGCGCGAGGTTGGTGGCCACGCTGACGGTCGTGAGATCGGCGTTGGACTGGCCCGCGGCATCCACGACCGTGAGCTTGCAGATGAATTCGCCGGCATTGGTGTAGACGTGGAAAGGCCGGCGGCCTACCAGGTCCACGTCGTTGTCCGCCGTGCCGTCGCCGTCGCTGTCGGTGGCCGTATCAATGTCCCACAGGTACTTGGCCACGCCCTGCACCACGTTGGTGACGATATCGTCGGACGATGCGCTGCCGTCGAAGTAGGCGGGCGGGCCGTTCGCCCCCGCGCTGTAAGGTCCGCCGGCCTCGGCCAGCGGCGTGGTGCTGGTGACCACGCTGACCAACGCGGTGCTGGGTGCGCTGACCTGTTCGGCGGCGTCGTAGACCAGCAGGACGACGGTGTAGTTGGTGGGCGCGGCCGAGCGGTAGATATGCCGCGGCCGCGGGCCGGTGCCGGTGGCGCCGTCACCGAAGTCCCACGCGTAACGCGACACGCCGGTGTCGTCGAACGAGCCCGTACCGTCGAAGGTCAGCGGCCAGCCGGTCTCCACCGTCTGGTCGGCGCCGGCGTTGGCCACGGGCGCCGCGCCCGCCGTGAGGATCACCAGGCAAGTGTCAACGTGCTGTTGCAGCACGTGGTCGGTCACGCGCAGCGCCACCGTGTTGGTGCCCAGCCGCGACGCGGCAAAGCCGTGCTGCACCCTGCGGTTCGCATCGCCGGAGGGCTCGAATGTGCCGTCGTAGTCCCAGTCCCATTCGTAGGTGTAGATGCCGTGGTCGTCGGTGCTGGCGGCGGCGTCGAAGGTGAAGAACCAGACGCCCTCCGTGCAATTGGTCTCGTTGCCGTAGCGGTCGGCGCCGGCCTCCGCCACGGGTGGGTCGTTCGGCAGGCAGGCCAGCGTGGTGGCGGCCGTGTTCGTCTGCAACGCCTGATCCAGAACCGAGAGCGTGACCGTGTTGGTGCCGCCGATGTAGACGCGGTATGAAGGCGCCACCCCGGCGGCGCATTCCTGATAGCTGTCGGCCTCGAACGAACCGTGGTAGTTGTGATAACCGCGCCGGAAGAACGTGTCGGTGCTGTAGGACGAGGAGCGCACCAGCGTCCATTCCGTATCGTCGGCGAGCTTCAGGTAATAGCGCGCGCCGGTGGTAGCGTTGAGCTCGATGCGCCAGTCGTACCAGACGTTGGCCTGGACGGCGCGGCCCAGACTCTCGTGCGCGCCGCCCTCGACATAATGCAGCGTGCCGTAATGGTTGTGCAGGCCGTAAACCCATTGATTCCAGTGCGTGTTGTCCTGGTTGTCTTTCCTGAACCCGAAGGCGATCTCCTGATCGGTGTTGATGAAGCGGATGCGCGTCTCGGCGCGCAGGCCGCGGACGCGCTGGAAACGGTCGCGGGTGAAGCAATAGTGGCCGCTTTCGGCGGCGCCGCCAACCCAGTCGAAGGTGAGCACGCCGTTGGTGATGTGCGCGTCGCTGCTGTAGAACCATTTCTCGCGCATGTAGGCGTTGGTGTCGAAGCACTCCTCGCCGACGGTCCAGATGTATTGCACCAGCGACGACTCGGCATCGCTGGACCCGTTGCCGTCAAGCGCCACGTTCCAGGCGGCGTTGCTGGCGTTGCCCGAGAACTCGTCCACCTCGTAGGGCGCGCCGGGATCGGCGGTGGGCGGCGCGCCGATCGTGACGGTCACGGTCAGCGTGTCTATCTGAGACTGCATCGCCTGGTCGGTAACCCGCACGGCCACCGTGTATACGCCCGTTTCGGTCCAGGTGTGCGCGGCATTGACGCCGGTGTCGCCCGAGGGCGAAAAGACGCCGTCGTAGTCCCAGTCCCACTCGTAGCTCAGGATGGCGTAGTCGTCGCTGCTGCCGCCCGCGCTGAAGTTGAAAGTCCACACACGGTCAATGGCATTGGACTCGCCTTGTTCCATGTCCGCGCCGCCATTGGCGACGGGCGGGTCGTTGAGCGAGGTGGTGACCGTAGTGCCGTTGGTCTCAGCCACACCCGTTGGATCGGTGACGACCAGATTGGCTGTGAAGAGGCCGACGCCGTAGAAGCGCCACTCCGCCGTCTGTCCGCAGGTCACTTCGCGCAAGTCGTCCAGCACGACGGCTCCGGTATGGACGTCGAGGCCCCTCAGGAAGGCTGTGGTTGTGCCGTAGCTGGAGTCGTAGATCAACTGCCACTCGCCGGCGCCGGCCGGGCGCAGGTAATACCTGGCGCCGTTCCCGTCCTTGAGGTCAATGCGCACCTCGTAGGCAGTCCCGGGGGTGTATTGCGCGACCCGCCCGCGGTTGTTGCCGTCCTCGTGTATCTCGATGTAATCCGAATCGTGGAAATTCATGCAATAGGGCATCGCGGTGTAGGAGTAGGTCGTGCTGGTGTTCTTCAGGCCGATCATCGCGTGACAGGTTGAGGGAGGAGTGATCGTGGCCTGGAAGGCCGTGCCCGCACGGCGCGCGATGGGCGCGCGCGTAAAGGCGTAACGCGTGCCCCACGATCCCGCGCCGGTCACGGTCAGCGCATCGCTCTGGCTGATGCCGCTGCTGCTGGTAATCCACTTGCCGGTGGTGACGGTGGTGCCGTCGAACGCCTCTGTGCCCAGGTCCCATAGGTAATGCAGGCGGTTGGTCGGCGAGGTCGGGTCCGACGATCCGCTGCCGTCGAGCGTGACCAGCCAGCCGTTGTTCTCCACCTGACCGGTGAACTCATCCACGGCATAGGGACCGCCGGCATCGGCCGTGGGCGCATCGCCCGGCTGCATGACCAGCGTGACCGTTCCGGTGGCCGCCTGCCCCTCGCTGTCATAGGCCGTCAATGTCACCAGGTTCGTGCCGACGCCATAGTTGCGGGTCAGCGTCGGCTGCCGGCAAAGCGGCTCGCAAGACACGTTGTCGAAAATCGCGGCGGTCCGGTAGGTGCAGAGACCGACCAGTCCGTCCGTCAGGCCTGATGAAATCGCGAAGGAGCCGACTCGCACCAGTTCGTTGGTGCCGATCCAGAGCGTGACGGTGGTGTCGCGCCATTCGGCGCGCAGCTTGTAGGTGGTATTGAGGCCTATGGGGAAAGGCAACGGCAACGATCCGGTCCACGCGTCGCTGCCATCCACGCGGCGGTTGGCCAGGATGTCGTTGTAGCCGCGGCCGCGGAAGATGCACTCCAGGCGCGTGTCGGTCGAGCGCGACCCGAACAGCAGGGTTGCCTCTTCGCCCGAGCCCCCGGTCATGCGCACGTCGGCGGACAGGACCGCGCCGAAAGGCATCACCCGGCGGTTCATGAATCGGGCCCGGTCGTTGCCCGCGTCGGTCTGATGCAGCGAGCAACTGCCCGTGATGGGTGAGGTGTTGGTGACAAACCACGTGCCAGCCCAGGCGACCCAATCGCCGGCCTCGCCATCCTCAAAATCGTCCGTCCACGGCGCGTACGTGGCGCGATCCGCGCGGCGCAGATTGCGGACCGTGAAGTTGTCGAAGACCACCTCGCAGCAGTGATCCGAGAAACCGCACACACCCGCGAGCAGGTTGGCGTCGTGGTAGCTCATGATCTGGCGTCCGTCTATCGAGAAGTGTAACCAGCCGCCGCGCCGCGTCGCCTTGAAATGATAGG
>JAQULY010000105.1 GCA_028718445.1 Kiritimatiellia bacterium | reverse complement strand
TGATCGCCGGGGTTCTCGCGTTCAGCGCGACTTTGTGCGCACGGGCCGACACGATCACGTTCCAGCAGGGCGCCGCCAATGCCCTGACGGACGCCTACACCGGCGTGTCGGACAACCTGCTGGCGGCTTATTCGGAGGCCGCAAACGCGTCGCTGAACTACGGAACCTACAACCGTGGCGTCATCGGGAATCCGGCGTGGGGCGGAACGGGATATGCGGACGGCTGCGCCTGCCGAACGATTTTGCGATTCGACCTTTCCCTGTTGGGAGACAAGTACGAATCGGTCACGGTGAACTCCGTAACGCTGACGCTGACTAAGCTGGCGGTCTTCGGCGCCGGTCCCGTACAGGTCTACGCTGTGCTGCCGGTCAACGAGGCATGGCAGGTCGGAACCAAGAACGGCGCGACGGAAACCGGAAGCAGTTGCTGGCGAGCCCGGGGGTACAACGCCGCGGACTGGGCGGGTCATGCCCTCGGCACCAACGGATGCGGTGCGTCGGGAATAGACTACGCCGTGGAACCGCTGGCCACCAACGCATGGAGCACCTCCATGGGCAGCACGCTTGCGCTTTCGTTTGACCAAGTGCCCGCATCCAACCTGACGGCCTTGATCAACGCGTGGATGGATAATCCCATGAATGCGGGGATTCTGATCCGGACGACACCCGACAAGGAAGCACTGGCAGGCACGCCGTATTTCATGTGGCACTCCTGCGAAGCAACCGACACAAATCAGCGTCCGCTGTTGACGATCGACTATACGCCGGGGCCAGTCGAAAAGACGCTGGTCTTCCAGCAGGGATTGAGCAACCAAGTCACCGCCAGTTACGCCGGCATGGAGGACAACCTTTTGGCGGCCTATGCGGATGGGTCCCAAGCGACCTTCAACTACGGAAGCTATGCCTCCGGCGATGTCGGTAATCCTGGGTGGAACGGGGATTGTACCACTCGCACGATCATGCGGTTCGATCTTTCCGATCTGCAGGCGATCAAGTACGACCAGATCAACTCCGTGACGTTGCGCCTGACGAAGAACCTCGTGGTCGGCAGCGGCACGATCTGGGTTCACTCGCTCCTTCCCGCTGCCGGCGACTGGCAGGAGGGAACATCTGCGGTGGGGGCCACCCAGACGGGGATGAGCTGCTGGGCGGCCAAAGCCTACAATTCAGCCTACTGGCCGGGCCATGCCGTCGGGACGAACGGCTGCGGGGTGGCGGGAATGGACTACGCCGCCCAGCCGCTGGCCTCCAAGGCCTGGAACGCGACCGGCAGCACGCTGGATTTGAACTTCGACGGCCTCACACCCGCCGAGCTGACGGCGCTGATCGGGTATTGGCGTGATGATCCTGACAATGCGGGAATCCTCCTGCGGGCCTCGCCGGAGGACGAAGTGATGCCCGCGCAGGAATACCGATGGCACTCGAAAGAGAATACGACGGTCGGCAACCGCCCGATGCTCATTATCCGCTACCGTCCCTTACCCCGCGGAACGGTCATCCTGCTTCGGTAGCGGCGGGCGAACGCATGCTCTTACGTTTATCGCGGATATCGCCGGGGAGAACCGATGTGAGGACAACGTTTGTTTGGCGTGGCGCCATGTGGGTGGTTATCAGCGCTTTGGCGATGGGTACGCCGCGGTGTGGCGCCACGGGCATTCCACTTGTGGATGCCGGCAAGTCCGCTGTTGAAGTCGTGATTCCCTCCGAACCGCTTGACAACGAGAAACTTGCCGCGGAGGAACTCAGCTACTATCTGGGCCTGATCGGGGGACTGACGAAGCCGCTGGAGACCAAAGCGCTGAACCGGGAGCAACGCACCACGCTGCTTGGGAAAACCGTCGAGAGCCTGGTGCCGGTCGTGGCGGCGGGGCAGGAGCGCCCCGACGTGTTCCACATTTACGTGGGCCGCTGCGGCGGCGGCGCCGAACTGCTGGACCAGGCCGGTCCCATGGCCCAGGACGAGTTCATCATCCAGGCCGCGCCGGGAAGCAATGCGCTCAACATCGTCGGCTACGATGTCGATTACGACCCCGCCACGCCCCAGGGGAAGCACGAGCAGTCCGGCGCAGCCCGCTCCACGTACAACTGGAGAGAGAACCGTTACTGGAAGATCAGTTTTGAACGCAGCCGCGGGACCCTGCGCGGCGTCTACACCTTTCTGGAGGACTACGCGGGCGTACGCTGGTATATGCCGACAGCCCTGGGCGAGGTCGTGCCAAAAACCAGCGCGATCTCCGTGCCCAAACGGCTCTCCATCCGCAAAAAGCCGGACTTCCCGACGCGCGTGCTGGACTATCCGTCCTCGCCGGCCAGGTGGTGGGGTGAATATAACCTGTGGATGCATCGCGTGGGCGCCGGCAGCGCCCGCGACGGGACCTGGGCCAACCACTCACTGCAGGAGGTGGCCCGGGCGATTCTGCAAGATGGAAACCATCCGGAATGGCTGGCGGCGGATGCGAGCGGCAAGCGCGCCGGACCGTATCTCTGTCTGACGGCGCCCGGCCTGCCCGAGTACATCGCCAACTGGGTGGTGGGCGAGTTCACGAATCGCAATCTCATGGCCGGGGCCTCGTTTCCGGTCATGCCCTGGGACGGGTACCGGATCCGGAATATGTGCCGTTGCGAGCGTTGCGCACCCGTCCTGGCGGACGCGGAACGCCGAATTGAGGCAATCGGCAAGGAGGGGCAGGCCGGCAAGAATACCTACTGGCATCAGAACGAATGCGGCCATTATGTGTGGCCGCTGGTCACGCGGGTGGCCGAAATCCTGAAAGCGCAGGCGCCTCAGATCAAAGTCACGTGCTGCGCCTACGGGTCCTACTGCCTTCCGGAGCCGGGTGTCATCTTCCCTGAGAACATGGGTATCCAGGTCGCGCTCGATTGGCCCAACGACGCGAAGGAGCGGGAGCGGACGCTGCACCGCTTCGACGAGTGGGCCGGACGGGTGAAACATCTCTCCACCTGGGAGTACGCCTGCTGGCACATGTGGTACAACCCGGAGCCGATCATCTGGCCGCACGCCATGGCGCGACACATTCAGGCGTACCGGAAGCGGGGCGTCGAGGGCATCCGCATGGAGTGCGATTTCGGGAGCTACCCGCAGCCGGGGTGTTACTTTGCCATGGATCACATCAACCACTATGTCATGATCAAGTTCCTGCTTGATGCGGATCGCGACATTGACGAGCTGCTGGAAGAGTACTACGTCAAGTTCTACGGTCCCGCCGCCCCGAGCATGCAGCGCTTCTTCAAGCGGCAGATGCGGCAGTGGGACCGCGGCCGGCCGTACCGCGATCCGGCCGTCAACAACTACGGCTATGCGCGCGAGCTCGATGGTCTACTGTGCCAGGCGCGCCGGAAAGCGCCCGACGGGACCATCTGGGCGGAGCGGCTGGACGCCGTGGCTACGGACTACGCGCCCTGGTTCCTGCGTCAGAAACAGATGGCGGAGCCGGAAGTCTGCGAGATCCGGAGCGCGAGTTCGCCACCGACAGTGGACGGCGCGCTAGGCGATCCGGCCTGGTCGAACGCGGCGCGGCTGGCCTTCACGACCCTGCCGAGTCTCGCCGGGTTCCGCTACACGGGCTACGCCGGACGGGGTGGGCAGGTCGATCCGAACGATGGCTGGGGCGCCTGCGTACGCGCCGGCGACGCGCTCTATTTTGCCGTGAAGAGCGGGTCGGGCCGGTTCGGTACCGTGGACGCCGACTGCTCCGTAGAGATCGTGCTGGCTTCGCCCGCTGGCCGCCGGTACGTGCTTCGCCTCCGGCCCAACGGCAAATTCTCCACGCACGCACTGGCTTCGGGCGCCTCGGAGGAGACTCCCTGGAATTCCGGCGCTCAATGCGCGGCTAGTGTCAAGGCGCTTCCAAGGGAGAAGGCCGAGTGGTATGCCGAGTGCAGCCTGCCGATGGCAAGTCTCGACGAGCCGTTGAGCGCCCAATGGCGGATCAATTGGGGTGGCGCCTCGCGCATTCCTGCGGGAGCGCCTTTGGCCGGCAAACTCTATGGATTCGCCTGGCATGCGGTAGGCGGCAAACCCGGCTCCTCCACTTTCAACTACGATCCGTGCTACTATGGCCGGGTGGAACTGACACCGTAGCATGGAGTATTAGCCATGACGGACCGGCGGGAAATGGATGGGTTCGGCTATGCGCGGACACCCTACCGGGTGGAGCACCGTCCGCGCGTCGGCCCCCATACCAAGGCGGAACTCCTGTCGCTCCTCGATGCGCTGGAGGCGGCGGGAACCAAGGCCTGGTGGTACTCCGTCGCGGCCAAGGGTTCTTACCCCCTGTTTCCCAGCAAGGTGTTGCCCTACCGGGAGAACGCGGTAGACTATTACCCGTGGCTGGTTGCCGAGGCACACCGGCGCGATATCGCCATTTTCTCCTGGGAGTATCTCTCGACGGCGCCGTTGCTGGGGGCGCAAAAACCGGAGTGGCGCTGGCGGTTCTTCGATTGGGTCGCCCCGCGGGTCGAGCGGGACGCCCACTTCGTCTGCTACAACTCGCCCTACGGCGAGCTGATGAAGCAGTACACCGTGGAGGTGGTCGGCGATCTGGGCTTCGATGGCGTGTGGTTTGACGGTTCGTTCCTGTGCGGACTCGGGGGATCCGGCCACTACGCCTGTTGCTGCGATTTCTGCGCCGCCAAGTACGAGCGTGAGACCGGTTACGAGCTGCCCCGCACGGTCGATTTCCGCGACCTGGCGTTCCGCCGGTATCTCGAATGGCGCTACAGTGATCACACCGAATACTGGCGCGCCCTCAGCGCGTACGTGCGCGAGCGTGTGCCCAAGGCCATCATCGCCTTTAACTTCTTCAACCGCTTCGGGCACGAGTCGGATAGCGGCTCGCCCTTGCTGCGAATGGCCGGCGATGCGCCGCAGGGAACGCACGCCGATCAGACGGGGCCGATGGAAGCCATGATCTCGGCGGAGCGAGGCAGTTGGCCGATGCAGGTGCTGCTGATGGCCAAGACGCTGCGCGCGATCAATGACCGTTATCCGGTCGAGATCTGGGCGCCCGCCTATGACTCCATCCGGGCCACCGAAACCCAGGCCAATCCGGCGGCCATCCTCTTTCACACCCGAACCTGCGCCACCGGCGGCGGATTCGGCAGTCTGGGCCTCAATATCCCCGACAACGCCAACGTGCTGGCGGCGCTGTCGAAAGCGATGGACCCCGTGGGGCCCTATGTGGGAGGGGAACAGGTGGCCCCCGTGGGGCTGGTACTGTCGGGACGGACCAAGGATTACGCCTATATCGGCGAGGATGACAAGAACGCCGACCCGCTCTATGCGGGCATCCGGGGCCCCGCCGGAATTCCCGACGCCCTGCCGGTTTGGCGGGCCGTGCATGGTATGCACAACCTGCTCAACGGGCTGCACTGGCCCTCGGATGTCCTGCTCGACAACATGCTGACACAATCGTTCCTGCGAAGGTACGCGGCGGTGGTTTTACCGGACGTGCAATGCCTTTCGGACGCCGCTGCACGCGAACTCGCGCGCTACGTTGAAGAAGGCGGTGTGCTTCTAGCCACAGGCGAGACCGGGTTGAAGACCGAATGGGGGGAGCCACGCGCGCGTGGAGCCTTGGACGACCTCTTCGGCATCACTTGGCGCGATGACGCACAAAAGGTTCCCACGCTCGATGTGAACGCGGAATGGATAAGGGGAAAAGCGGATGCGGTCACGGGTCTGCTAGACGGCGGCCTGCCGCCTGTCTGCCGGCTTTCTGGGTTGGCGCGCCTGGTTCGATCGGATGTGGACGATGTTCTGGTCACCGGACGGTACCGGCTCCCCGGGGACGTCGGCAAGGAGGTCGCCGGCGCGGCTGTGCTATCACGATCCCTGGGACGCGGGCGGGCTTTCTACATCGCACCCAAGATCGATCACGACTACGCCTTGGGAGGGCCGCGCGTGTACAGCCGCAACCTGGTTCAAAGGTTGCTCGACAGCGTGCTGACGCCGCCCTTCACCACGGATGCCCCGCCCAATGTCGCGATCACCCTGTGGAAACAGGACAACCGACAGGCTCTGCACCTTCTCAACGTGCCGTCGTCTCTGCTAATCTTCCCCGCGTGCGGCGAGTGCAACAACATCGCGCCACCAATGATCCTTCCGGAGGACTTTGTCCCAACCCGGCCGATCGTCATCGCTTTGCCGGGCAAGTGGAAGCGCGCGTTTTCGCCAACAAATCCGGAACGTCTGACCTTTGCGGTCGGCGATAACGGCATCCGGTTGGTCCTGCAACAGTTGGATCAGCATGCCCTTGTTGTCGTGGAGTAACATGTGACGGGACGGGAAAGACTTGAGAATCTGCTGGCCGGACGGCCCGTGGACCGTCCGACCTGGACGACCTTGGTGGACGACACCACGCGTTCGAACATGCCGGCGGAGTGGCGGGAAGTGTCCGCTATAGACTTCTACCGCCGCATCGGGTGCGACATCGCCTGCTTCGGCAACTACGGGCTGCCGCCGGATTTGTGCGTGCCGTCCCCGTGCAGGCAGGTGTGCCCGGGGACCGAGGAAACCCACGAAACGATGCCGGGCGGCGTCTCCGGCGTTCACATCCGTTCCCCCTGGGGAAACCTTCGAAGCGAGCTGATGGGGGGGCACCCCACCCGCTATCCCGTGCAAACGGTCGACGATTTGCGCGTGCTGAAAAACATCTGGCTCAACACGACTTTCGAGGAGCAGCGTTCTGACGCGACCGAGACGCAATACGGCAAACTCACTGCCGCGCTTGGCGACGATGGTCTGTTCCTGCACGCCTTCGGGCCTTCGCCGGTTCAGTCGCTGCTCGAATACGAGATGGGGCTGGAAGGGTTCTACGGTTTTCTGGTCGAGTGTCCTGACGAACTGGCCGGCCTGCTGGCCGCCATGCACGCCGCCCGGCGGCAGGAGTTCGACATCTGCGCCCGTCGGGTGCCTTGTCAGGCATTCATGCTGGTGGAGAACACCAGCACGACCATGATCAGCCCGGCCCTTTACGAAACCTACAGCCTGCCTCAGTTGGTCGACTATACCGGCATTCTGCACCAACACGGCAAGCAGGCCATTCTGCACATGTGCGGTCACATTCGCGCTTTGTTGCCGCTCGTGAAGCAGACAGGGGCGGACGGGATCAACGCCACGACTCCGCCGACCGTGGGCAACACGCGCTACGAGGACGTGTTGGACGTGATGGGAGAGGACACGCTCCTCTGGGGTGCGATCCTCGACCCCTCAGTGTTCCAGAACGCCGCCGTCGGATGCAAAGGGATAACGCGCGCGCTTGATGCCATATATACGCCGCGCATTCGGCGGTCCCGCTTCATGCTTTCGCCGGCGGCCGACGGGCTGCCGACCCCCGTGGAGCGTTTTCTCGCCGTGCGCGACTGGTTCCTGGAACAAGCGTGTCGGGGTCGGTAGGCCGCCCCTCAAAACCTGCTCATCTCCCCGCCTCCGTCAACTGCCGGTAGGCCTCGTAGGCGGCGATGGCCGCCGCATTCGCGAGGTTGATGCTGCGCGCCTGTTTGCCGGGCATGGGGATTTTGAAGAGGCGCGTGCGATAGGCCGCGTAGTGCTCCGGCGGCAGACCGCGGCCTTCGCTGCCGAAG
Source organism: Kiritimatiellia bacterium (assembly GCA_028718445.1). Classification (GTDB taxonomy): domain Bacteria; phylum Verrucomicrobiota; class Kiritimatiellia; order RFP12; family JAAYLN01; genus JAQULY01. The sequence goes on along the minus strand of JAQULY010000105.1, from coordinate 5,846 downwards.
ATCAGCGCGGAGCCGGGTTCAAAGCGGCCGTCGTAAAGCGACTGGGTGCCGCGGGTGCTGAAGAAAAAGAGCAACGGCGGGTTCACGCCGTTTAGAAAGGCTTCCCAGGAATCGTGGACGCTCAGGCGCACGTGCGGCCAGTAATCGAGGCCGGCGCGCTGCAAGAAGCGTTCGGAAAGCTGGAATCCCAGCGGGCGGATTAAATGGAGTTCACAATCCAAGCCCACGCACAACCTGCCGATGGCGCCGGTGTTATGCGGAATTTCCGGGTGTACCAGGACAAGATGGATCAACGTCGCCATGCGCGGTCTTATCTGCATTCTACCGCCTTCCTGCGGACACGACAAGAAGACGCCCGAACTCCAACAACTCACGCAACCCGCATATTCAACGTTGAGGCAGTCGGCATGCTTCTAGCCACAGGCGAGACCGGACTGAAGGTCGAATCGCACTCAGGACGCCGCCAAGTTTGACAATCGCTGCAAGCTCTGCGATAGTCTGCCTCACAATGAAAGGGGAGTAATACGTCATGAGTATGCGTTTCGGTATTGCCGGTTTCTCGTTTGCGTTTGCCGTGTGCCTGGGTGTGTCAGGCTTGGTGTCGCCGGCCGCGGCCGCCGAAAAGGAACAGAAAGGGGCCGTCAAACCGGTGCGGCTGACCTACAGCGTTTTCTTCCCGCCGACGCACATTCAGGCGCAACGCGCGACCGAGTGGGCCAAGGAAGTGGAGGCGCGCACGGGCAACAAGGTCAAGATCGACATCTTCGCCGGCGGCACGCTGACCAAGGCTGACCAGTGCTACCAGGGCGTGGTGGACGGCATCTCCGACATCGGCATGAGCTGCTTCGCCTACACGCGGGGTCGTTTTCCGCTGATCGAGGGTCTGGACCTGCCGGTGGGCTATCCTGATGGTGCCTCCGCCACGCGCATCGCCAACGAGTTGATCGCCAAGTACCAGCCGGCGGAATTGCAGGACACGCATCTGCTGTATGTGCATGCCCACGGTCCCGGAGTCCTGGCCACGAAGAAGCCGGTGCGCACGCTGGAAGATCTCAAGGGCCTGAAAGTGCGCGCCACGGGGCTGTCAGCAAAGATTGTCGAGGCCCTGGGTGGAGCCGCCGTCGGCATGCCCCAACCTGAAACCTACGAGGCATTGCAGAAAGGCGTGGTGGACGCCACGTTCTGTCCGGTCGAGACGCTGAAAGGCTGGAAGCAGGCCGAGGTCATCAAGCAGGTGACCGATACTTCCGCCATCGGTTATTCCACGGCGATGTTTGTGACGATGAACAAAGCCAAGTGGGAGTCGCTGCCACCCGATGTGCGCGACGCCATCGCCGCGGTCAGCGCGGAATGGGCGCCCAAGCATGGACAGGCCTGGAACCAGGCGGACGACGAAGGCCGCGCGCTGGTGAAGGAGCTTGGGCACGAAACGATCGCGCTGACGCCGGAAGAGACCGCGCGCTGGCAGGAACGCGTTGCTCCTGTCCTGAAGGCCTATGTCGAGCAGGCGGCCGCCAAGGGGCTGCCGGGCGAAGCCTTTCTGGCCGATTTGCGGAAGCAGGTCGGCGACGCCCGCAAGTAGCGCGTTCGATGGCCGAAGCACACACACAGACCGCCGTCCCCCGTCTCTGGTTGCCGGTCAAGGCTCTCGTGCTGGCAAGCTCCGCGCTGGCCGGCGTCGGCGTGCTGGCGATGACGGCGGTCACATGCCTGGACATCGCCATGCGCCAGTTCGGCCGTCCGCTGACCGGAGCCTATGACATGGTGCGGATTGCCGGCGGCGTGACGCTGGCTTGCGCCTTGCCGTTGACGACGGCGGTCAAGGGACATGTCGCCATCGAGTATTTCTTCCATAAGCTCGGCCATTCCGGGCGCATCGTGGTGGACACGCTGATGCGGCTGTTGCAGATTGGCGCTTTCGCCATCGCGGCCTGGCAATGCGCGCGCTACGGTCGCAAACTGCTGCTGAGCGGCGAGGTCACGCCGACGCTGCAATGGCCGACGTTCTGGGTAGCCTGGGTGTTGGCGACGGCCTGTGCCCTGACCTCTCTGGTGACGCTCTTTCATCTGGTGCATCCCGGCAGGGAGATGATCCGGTCATGAGCCCGACGATGCTGGGAGTGCTGGGGTTGCTGGCGATGCTGCTGTTGCTGGCGGCCAGTCTGCCCGTCGCGGTGGTCATGGGCGTGGTGGGCGTAGCGGGTTTTGCCTTGATCGTTACGCCTCAAGCGGCGCTGGCGATGCTGCCGGCCGACCTTCACGATGTGCTGTCCAACTACGGCCTCACCGTGATCCCGATGTTCGTGTTCATGGGGCAGGTCTGCTTCCACGCCGGTATCAGCCGCAAGCTCTTCAACGCCGCGTACCGCTGGATGGGATGGCTGCCGGGCGGCTTGGCGATGGCGACCGTCGGAGCCTGCACGGCCTTCGGCGCGATCTGCGGCTCGGGTCCGGCCACGGCCGCGACCATGTCCGCGGTGGCGATGCCCGAGATGCGCCGCTTCAAGTATGACGACGCCCTGGCCAGCGGCACGGTGGCGGCCGGCGGCAGCCTGGGCATGCTGATTCCGCCGAGCGTGGTTTTCATTGTGTATGGCGTGCTCACGGAGCAGTCCATCGGCAAACTATTCATTTCCGGCATCGTGCCGGGGCTGTTGATCGCCGTACTCTTCTGTTTGACGATTTGGTTGCAGTGCCGGCGCAAGCCGGCGCTCGGTCCGGCCGGGCCGCGCTTCACATGGCGCGAGCGCTTGGCCGCATTGAAGGGCGTGATCGAGACGCTGGCGTTGTTCGCGCTGGTCATGGGCGGGATGTTCGGCGGCTGGTTCACGCCCACCGAGGGCGCGGCCGTGGGCGCCGCCGGCAGCGTCGTCGTGGCCGCGATCGTGGGCAAGTGTACCTGGAGCATGATCTGGCGTTCGGTGCAGGAGACCATCAGGACTTCCTGCATGGTCATGATCATCGTGGCGGGCGCGACGGTCTTCGGGCACTTCCTGGCCGTGACGCAAATCCCGAGCAATCTGGCGGCCTGGCTATCGGCGCTGCCGCTGCCGGCCTGGGTGGTGCTGTCGCTGATCGTGGCGTTCTACCTGGTGGCGGGCTGCTTTGTGGATGCGCTGGCGCTGATCATGCTGACTATTCCGATCTTCTACCCCGTCGTGCTGAAGCTCGGCTATCACCCGATCTGGTTTGGCGTGATCATTGTGATTGTGACGCAGATGGGCGTGATCACGCCGCCGGTGGGCGTGAATGTCTACGTCGTCAGCGGCATGGAACGCGATCTGCCCCTGCAGACGGTCTTCCGTGGCGCCATGCCGTTTCTGCTGGCGCTGGTGGCTGCCGTCGCGCTGCTGCTGATTTTTCCCGGCCTGGCCACCTGGTTGCCGGGACTGGTGAAATAGCCACACTTGCGGAGGAAAGAGCATGGATGCCATCGCCCCACGTTACGGCAACTACCGGCGCATCCTGTTTTGCACCGACTTCTCGCCGAATGCCGAGTTTGCTTTCGACTTCGCCGTGGATGCCGCCGTGCGCAATAACGGTTGTACGCTCTACCTGCTGCACATTGTGCCCGAACCCGAGGCGCAGTTCTGGAAGGGGTACATCTACGAGTCGGACCAGAACCCCGATATCAAGGCCAAGGCTGACATTGACGCCAAGATTGCCGTCAGCTACACGCCGCGTGTGCCGGCCGGCGTAAGCTTCGAAGTCGTCTTCCGGATCGGCAACGCCGGTCAGGAGATTCTCGCCTTTGCCGAGGAGCGCGACGTTGACCTGATTATCGTGGGGCGGCAGGGGCACGGCGCCATGCGCTCGCTCTTCTTCGGCAACGTCGCCTCCAAGGTGGCCCGCAACGCCAACTGCCCCGTCCTGATCATCCCGCTCGCCTTCACGCGCAAGCATCCGATGCCGCCCGGAGCCCAATTGCAGGCATCGAGTGAGTAATCGCCTGCCAATGACCGAGGCGTGAGGGTCATCAGGCAGCCCCACAGGGCGCTCTCCCGCCGTGTCACGGCTTCTTCGCCGCGGCGGCCTGCGCCACGCTGACCGTGCCGGTCGTGGAGGCGGTCTGGCCGGCGCTCAGTCGCCGCACCGAAGCATGCACGTGCGCTCCGTTCCTGGACGGTCCTTCGTGCAGCACCCAGTCGAATCCGGCCTGCCAGCAGAGCTTCGCCAATTCCTCCATCTTGATCTCGTCGCAGGTGACGTCAATGGCGCGCCCCTCCTGGTGCAGCGAGCGCGAGTTGTGAATCCCGGTCGGACGGTAGGTGTCCTGCACTTTCAGCCGCGCGCCGCGAGCTGAGACCAGCTCGATCAAACGGCGCAGCGGAGTCTCCAGCGCGCGATGCACGGTGTGGTCGCACTCGTGATCCGTCTCGCCATCGTCATCGCTTTCCCACCAGACGCGGGCATCGTCAACATAGACCAGGTCGCGTCCCGCCGAAAACGACGACAGGCGGAGCGCGCCGCTGACATCCATTTCGCGCTGCGCGGGCAGGGACGTGTTGGCCGGGAACCTGGGAGGCGCGGCGCGCACCGGTTTGGTGATGTCAGGCCGCGTCTCCACGGGGACGCTCGCTGGCGCCTGGGGATGCGTGCGGCGGACGGTCCAGAGCAACAGGACCACAAGATGCACGGCCAGCACCACCGCCAGCACGCGCAACCATGGAGGCGTGCGCGTCCGCGAGGCGTCGGTCGAGATGTCGTGAGGAGGCAGGGAGATCATGGAATTAGTGCAGGGCAAGTCGCGAAACCGTATTCAATGCCATAACGACGGCGTGAAGTAAAGCCGGCATTCTGCTAACATGCCCTGCATTCGCGATGAAAATCATTGACGACCCCGCCAACCGCTTCCCCGATCTGCTGCGCGACGAGTCGCAACGCATCGGACGGGCCGACGCGCTGGCGTTGCCAGAGGATGCCGAGGCGGTCGCGGAGGCGCTGCGACTGGCCGCCGCGCGCGGCTGGACGGTGACCACCCAGGGCGCGCGAACGGGCATCGCCGGCGGCGCGGTGCCGGATGGCGGGATGATACTCAGCCTGGCGCGCATGGACCGTCTGCTCGGCGCACGCTTCGACCGTGACGGGACGCCATTGCTGCGTGTGCAACCGGGCCTGACGCTCACGGCCTTGCGGCGTTGGCTCAGCAGTCCCGTCGTGCCGCCCGCGCCGGCCGGGGGCTGGACCCCGGCGGAACGCGCTGCGTGGACCGACTGCGCGCGCCGGCGTTGGCGGTTCCCTCCTGATCCGACCGAAACGACGGCTTCGGTCGGCGGCATGGTAGCCTGCAACGCTTCCGGAGCCTGCTCATTCAGATACGGCGCGACGCGGCGCTGGATCGAGTCGCTCCGCGTGACGCTGGCCGATGGCGATACGCTCGAGCTGCGGCGAGGCGGTGACCGTGCGATGGCGCGCCATTTCGAATTGTGCACCCGGTCCGGTCGCCGCCTGGCTGGCGAGTTGCCGGGCTATCGCATGCCCGCCGTCAAGCACGCCGCCGGATACTGGGTGCGCGATGACATGGACCTGACAGACCTGTTCATCGGCAGCGAAGGGACTCTGGGCGTGGTGACTGAAGTCGAACTCCGCCTGGCGCCGAGCCCCGGCGCAATCTGGGGCATCAACGCCTTCATGCCGGATGAAGCGTCGGCGTTGGATCTGTTGGATATGGTACGGGCGCAAGCCGGCCCGGAGCGCGATCGCCTCGGCGCGCCGTTGACCGCCATCGAGTACTTGGATGGCGGCGCGTTGCGGTTGCTGCGCGCCGCCGAGGCGGGCGGGGGCGGTTGTCCCGTGCCGCCGCCGGAGGCCGGTTGCGCAATCTACTTTGAGTTTGAGCGCGATGA
>JAQULY010000104.1 GCA_028718445.1 Kiritimatiellia bacterium | reverse complement strand
GAGAACGGCGGGGTGGCCGTGATCAACGGCGGGGCCATCGGGACGAACCCCGCGTTGGCCACTGCCGGCGTCGATGTCAGGGCGGGCGGACGGTTCGTCATGAATGGCGGACTGATCAACTACTATCAGAACTACGGCGCCGTCGCGTTGTATGGCGGCCAACAGACATCGTCATCGAGTTCCGAAAATCGCGGCAGTCTCGAGATCGCCGGCGGCGATACCGGCTGGCAATTGGTGCATCTTGGCGGCACGGTGGATGTCTTCTATCCCTACACCAATGCCCCGAACTGGGAGATAGATGCCGGTGGGACAAACTGCACTCCCATGCCCGTAATCCGCATCTACTGCGACCGCAGCACGCTTGACTTCGGGGAGTACACGGTCGCCCAACTGCTGGAGGAAGGCGGAACGATTCCGTACCCTGGACTTGTGCTTTTCAAGGAGTCGGTGATCCAGTGGACGCCTTGGGGTTCGGAATCCACGGTGATAGACCTGCTGATAGAGTCCAACTGGAACGGGCGCGTGGTGATTGCGGATTACGTTCATCCGGCTTCGCCGACCAACGACATCGGCGCGGCCGTGGAGGTACGTTGGTTGGGCGCCACGGGCCGTACCTATCAGGTGCAGACCTGCACCAACCTTGTGTCGGCCGACTGGAAGAATTTGCGCTTGCCGGTGACTGGCGCCGTAGGCACCAATTACGTGCTGGACACGATGCACTCCCCGGCGAAGTTCTACCGCGTGAAGCTGGTGCACTAGTCTGATGCTGCAATCGAGTGTTCGCCTGCGAAACCGCCTTCTGCTATATTTTGGGGCGGTTTCATCACGGACCCCCGTAGCTCAGCAGGACAGAGCATCGGATTTCTAATCCGACGGTCGCGTGTTCGAATCACGCCGGGGGTGCCAACCACAAGCGCCAGGATACACCCGCTATGACACTGCACGGCATCGAGATTTCGCGGGAGCGGATCGAGGCTTTCTGCCGCGCCAACGGCATACGCCGGCTGGCGCTCTTCGGGTCCGTTCTGCGCGAAGATTTCCGTCCCGACAGCGACGTTGACGTACTGGTCGAGTTCCAACCGGGTGTCCGTGTGGGCTTGGCGTTCATCAGAATGCAGGACGAGCTTTCGGCCATTCTCGGCCACAAGGTGGACCTGAACACCCCCGGCAGCATCAGCAAGTATTTCCGCGACGAAGTTCTCCACGAAGCGGAGGCGCTCTATGTCGCGGCATGACGACTCCACTACCCTCAGGCAAATGCTCGACTACGTGGAGGAAGCGATCGCCCTCGTCAAGGGCCGGAAGCGCGCGGACATATCAGTCCTGCGTCATGTACGGCGCTCAACATGGTTAGCCTCTGAATCCCATTCGACCTGATCAAGAAAAGTCACGGTCGCCGCGTTTATACGATGCGGCGCCAGCATGAGCCACAAGAGCAGCATGTGTGGGCACTGCGTGGCGCCGGGTGGCATGAGAGCAGGATCCCATGTGCTCGCAGACGCCTTAAGTCTGGACCAGCTTGTGGGGTTATCGGTGTATCTGGTCACCACTTCGCCCTTGGCGTTGTGCCACCGCCAGAGGTCACTATGGTTCTCTGGCTCAAACGTGGCAAAGGCCACGTGAGACACATCGGACCAGAGTGTCGCGAGGAGTTTCCTGTTCAGATGGCGTGCAAGCAGGTGCACCAGCGACTCGAGCGCGTAGGATTGTCCGGCATACGTCACCTCCATGGGACGTCTGAGCCGGTCGATCTGATCCGAGATGACATGCTCAATGGATACGTACGGGTCCGGTAGCCCACGCGGATAGGCTGCAAGCAGTTGCCGCTGCCACGGTTCCGCTTGCCCGTCTTCACCCCTTCGCCGGTCGTGGTTGACAAGCGTCGTAAGCTTGGCAATCTGAGCGGCCTCTCCCTCCGCTCCTGGCCGAAGCCCAAGCAAGTCAGCCGCCCATCCACATGCCAGGAAACTGGGCACAGCGCCCTCGCCCCAGAGCCACATCTGGTTGCGGTGGGCCTCGAGAAATGCCCGGACAGTGTCGTCGCATGTCGACGTGCCGTTGAGCCACTTATCCCACAGGAGCACAGCGGAGAGCGTCCCCGCCACTCGGGTGATTCGCGCGCGATAGACAAAGGCATCACTGAATGGGCTGCCCTCAATGTAGTTTTGGCGAGTGCCGATCTCAGCTACCAGATCCCGCATCGCCTGCCAGATAGCCGTCTCGGCCAGCAGTATCGACGGTCGGACAAGGCCTAGGATCTTCGCGGACGATCCACTGAGCCTAAGCAACTGCGCGGCCGCAAGTGTCCAGACATCGATGCATGCGATATGGTTAGACTGGTTTCGGTACACTTCCGATAAGAGGGCAGCAAGGAGGACTAACTCGCTTGCCACCAGATTAGGGCGAACTGGATCGCCTGTAAGTGATGTTGCATCCTCGTAGAACTTCGAGACGACGGACCCATCGGGACAAGAGCGGCCGTCGGCAAGGTAAAGCCTAAGAAAGTCGCGGAAAACGTCGAGACGCTGAGGCAATAAGCACCCGATGCGGGTCACCAGCTTCTGCGACAACTGGTCCTTGACCCAGACGATCAGTGTTCTCTTGTGCTTGGCACGGCGGCCCCGGTTATACGCGGTGAGCTCCTGTCGCAGAGCGTCGTCCAGATTGCCTGTTGTCACCAGAAACGATCTGTGCGGCCTCGTCGTGCCAACTGACGGATGGTCAATTGGCAAGTCAAGCAGGTCTTCAACTTGCCCCTTGAGCGAGTGGTCGGGGTGTCGCCAGTCTTTCAGCGTCAGGTTGCCGCTCTTGAGCTGAAAGGCGGCGGGTGTTCCATCGGGACCCACAGCAAGAATGTCCTTTCCTTGCTCCATGGGCCCATGCGGGCTGGCGATGTGTACGACGCTGTACCCTTCGGCGCTCAGGAGTTGGGCGAATGGTACTTGGAAGGCCCGTTCGTTGACACTAGTCAACCAGTCGTCTACGACTCTCTCGATCACGGAACTCCTCTCGCTTGCGGGCTATAATCTCATCCTTCCGCGACTGTTCCGTGCGGTCCGTGTCAGCCGTGTCGCGCTGCTCCATCAACCGGTCGGACATCTCCTTGCCGCACACCAAGGAAGGAAGAATCGGCCTGCCCATACCGTCAAAGTCAAGTTCCACCCGCTCAAGCATGTCATTGAGAGTCCTGAGGCCGAACTCCGACATCTTGACCCTAAGGGCATTGCCGACCTCCTCCGTGACCTCACGGATGTGCTTCAGCAACCCCTGTGCCTGCTGGCCGGCCATCTGTTTGGCCATGCTGTCGAGTTTCTGGAAGGCGACCTCAGGCATCGGGGCGACACCCGAAGACAAGTTCCATTCCTCCTCGGGAGAGATCTTGACCATACCACTTTGGTCGGTCGTACCATCGGCACGAACCAGACGAGAGCTACAGCCCTCGGGAACCGACACGTGCTTTATCTGCGCGAAGTACCCCAGGTGGAACATGACCCGCTGCTCCAGGTACCGAAGCAGTATCTCGTCAATGCGGCGTTTCAGGTCTGGATAGTCTGGTAACACAACCAAGTTCCTCAAGATTGCGGTCAGCGTACGTTCACGCTGATAGCTCCGTCAAGGACTTCTTCCGGCGCTGCTTCTGGGCTGCAGGCTACGAGAGCCGGTTTCGCGGGCTGCATCAAACCGCACCAACATTGGCACGGCGCGGCACGAATGCCACCTGCAGCAGTTGCGGAGTCACTTGTCTCGCCCGAAGTCGAAAAAGCTCGCGTGGCGCAGCTTGTCTTCGGTGACGAGGTCCTGGCCGGAATCGTCGGGTGGCGCGGCGGCGGGCGCCCTGGCGGATCGGGAGGGGCGCGCCGGCTGGACGGCTCCGGCCGCCACCGGCTTGATCAGTTCCTTGAGGCGGGCCAGCAGATCGGGCAGTCCCTGTCCGGTCACCGTCGAGACGGCGATCGCCTTTCGCCGCGCGCTCTTTTCCAGTCGCGCCAGATTGGCGGCGGCAGCGGGTAGATCCAGCTTGTTGGCGACCAGCAGCGAAGGGCGTTTCAGCAGCGCCGGATCATAGGCGCGCAGTTCCTGGCGCAGCACACGGAGATCCTCCCAGGGCGTGCGTCCATCGGCGCCGGCGGCATCCACCACGAAGATCAACACGCGCGCTCGCGCGAGGTGGCGCAGGAAGTCCACGCCCAGACCGGTGCCCTGGTGCGCTCCGGCGACCAGGCCGGGGATATCGGCAATGCGGATCTGGCTGAAATCGGGATACACCGCCGTGCCAATCACCGGATTGAGCGTCGTGAAGGGATAGGCGCCGACTTTGGGATGGGCATCGCTAATCGCCGCCAGCAGCGAGGATTTGCCCGCATTGGGAAAGCCGACCAGACCGGCGTCGGCGATCGTCTTCAGCTCCAGCCGTAACCGGAACTCCTGGCCGGCCTCGCCGGGAGTGTGCTCGGTGGGCGCCTGGTGGGTGGCGCTCTTCCAGTGCACGTTGCCGCGTCCGCCCGCTCCGCCGGCGGCCAACACCACCTGCTGGCCGTGAAAGAGGATGTCGCAGACTTGCGCGTCCGTGTCGGCGTCGAAGACACTGGTGCCGCATGGCACGTTGAGAATGAGATCGGGCGCGTTACGCCCGTGCATCTGCTGGCCGCGCCCCGGTTGGCCATCCGCGGCGAGCACCTCGGGACCGTAGAACAGACGCAACAGGGAGTCTTCGTGGCGGTCCCCCTGGAGAATCACGCTGCCGCCACGCCCGCCGTCACCGCCGTCGGGACCGCCGCGTTCCACGTGCGCTTCACGCCGGAAACTGGCGGAACCGTCGCCGCCACGCCCGGCGCGGGCGTGAATCGTGACGCAATCTACAAATCTTCGTGACTTCACAGGGCCGCTTGCCGCTTGCGGCGGTCAGGCCGGCGCGCCGGCGGGCGTCTTGATGCTGACGACGCGTCCGCCCTGCTGGAAGGCAACCACGCCATCCGCCAAAGCGAAGAGAGTGTGATCGCGACCCAAGCCGACGCGGTTGCCGGGGTGAATCTTCGTGCCGCGCTGACGCACCAGCACCGAACCCGCCGAGACCGCCTGCCCGTCAAAACGCTTTACACCCAGCCGCTTGCCGCTGCTGTCGCGCCCGTTGGTTTTGTGACCTTTGCTTGCCATGCTGAGATTCTCCGCCTGCTGGAACTAACCGATCGCCTTCACCGTCACCGTGGTCAGTTCCTGACGATGGCCGACCTTGCGCTCGTAACCCTTGCGACGGCGCTTCTTGAAGTTGACGACCTTGACGCCGCGCTTGGCGGCATCCATCACCGTGAAGGTGACCTTCGCGCCGGCGACGTATGGCGTGCCGATCTTCAGTTCCGCGCCGTCGGAAACCGCGAGCACGGTGGAAAGCTCCACATCCTTGCCGGCTTCCGCGTCGAGCCGCTCTATATCCAGGGTCTCGCCGGCGGTGACACGGTACTGTTTGCCGCCTGTTTCGACGACCGCATACGCATCCATGATTGTGGTCCTTATTGCCGCGGAGGCGCTGTCTATGCGCTCGCCGGAGGCTTCTGCTGCTCAAGAAAGAGTGCTTTAGAATAGCTGAAGCGACGCGGTGCGTCAATAGCGCTAGTACCTGTAGTGATCGGCCTTGTAAGGTCCCGCCGCGGGAACGCCGATGTAGTCGGCCTGGGCTTTCGACATCACGGTCAGCTTGGCGCCAAGGTGAGCCAGATGCAACCTGGCGACCTCCTCGTCCAATTGCTTCGGCAGGCGCGTCACGCCGATGGCATGCTTCCCTGTGCACAGCGCGATCTGCGCCAGGGTCTGGTTGGTGAAGGAGTTGCTCATGACGAAGCTCGGGTGACCAGTGGCGCAACCGAGATTGACCAGCCGTCCTTCAGCCAGGAGATAGATGCAGTGGCCGTCGGGGAAGGTGTAGCGATCCACCTGCGGCTTGATGTTCACGTGTTCGATGCCGGGCCAGGCCTTGAGCCGGGCCACCTGAATCTCGTTGTCGAAGTGCCCGATGTTGCAGACAATCGCCTGATCCCGCATGCGCGACATGTGTTCGGCCGTGATGATGTCGCAGTTGCCAGTGGCGGTGACGAATATCTGGGCGTGGGGCAGGGCATCCTCAACCGTGGTGACCTTGTAGCCGGCCATGCAGGCCTGCAGGGCGCAGATCGGGTCGATCTCCGAGACCCACACCTGTGCCTTGTGCTCGCGTAGCGATTCCGCCGAGCCCTTGCCGACGTCGCCGTAGCCGCAGACCATGACGGTCTTGCCGGCGATCATCACGTCCATGGCGCGCTTGATGCCGTCCACGAGCGACTCGCGGCAGCCGTAAATGTTGTCGAACTTGGACTTGGTCACCGAGTCGTTGACGTTGATGGCCGGCACCAGCAGTTTGCCGGCCTGTTCCATCTGGTAGAGGCGGTGCACGCCGGTGGTGGTCTCCTCCGAGACGCCGCGCCACTCCTTGACGACGCGTGCAAACCAGCCGGGGGACTCCTTCAGCGTGCGCCCGATGAGCGCGTTGATGATCTGGAGTTCTTCGACGTCGGTCGGCGCGGCGATGACCTTGGCGTTGCGCTCGGCCTCGTAGCCGCGATGGAGCAGCAGCGTGGCGTCGCCGCCGTCGTCAACGACCAGATTGGGGCCGCGCCCGTCGGGCCAGGTCAGCGCCATCTTGGTGCACCACCAGTACTCTTCGAGAGTCTCGCCCTTCCAGGCATATACAGGTATGCCGCGGGCAGCGATGGCCGCGGCGGCATGATCCTGGGTGGAGAAGATGTTGCAGCTCGCCCAGCGCACGTCGGCGCCCAGCTCCACCAGCGTCTCGATCAGTACGGCCGTCTCGACCGTCATGTGCAGGCTGCCCATGACGCGGGCGCCCTTGAGCGGCTTGGCGGGACCGTACTTGGCGCGCGTGGCCATCAGTCCGGGCATTTCCTTCTCGGCGATTTCGATGGCGCGCCGGCCCCAGTCGGCCAGGGCGGGGTCTTTGATTTTGCAGTCAGTCATGGCTTTTCAGTATACGGTTGCCGCGAGTCGGCGGGTTACTTGATGCGAGCCGCGGAACGGAGGGCCGCGGCCCGGTCGATGCGTTCCCAGGGGAACTTGGCGCGCCCGAAGTGGCCATAGGCGGCCGTGTCGCGGTAGCACCACCCCTTGGGTTTCGTGAGGCCCAGGTCACGGACAATGCCGGCCGGCGTGAAATCGAAGATATCGCCCTTCTGCAGCAGCCAGGCGATGCGGTCCTCGTCAATGCTGGCGGTGCCGTAAGTGGAGACATTGATGCTGAGCGGCTTGGCCACGCCGATGGCGTAGGCCACCTGGATCTCGCACTTTTCCGCCAGGCCCGCGGCCACGATATTCTTGGCGGCGTAGCGCGCGTAGTAGGCGGCCGAGCGGTCCACCTTGGAGGGATCCTTGCCTGAAAAGGCGCCGCCGCCGTGCGAGCCCACGCCGCCGTAAGTATCAACGATGATCTTGCGACCGGTGACCCCGGAGTCGCCCTGCGGTCCGCCGATGACGAACCGACCGGTGGGGTTGATGAACCACTTGGTCTGGTTGGTGAGCAACCCGCTGGGCCGCAGCACCGACACGGCCACTTCCTTAAGGTCCTTGCGGATGCGTGCCAGAGGCACGCCGTCGGCTGTCTGGTGTGAGATGACCACCGTGGTGATGCGGACCGGATTGCCGTCTTCGTGCAACACCGACACCTGCGCCTTGGAATCGGGTTCGAGATACTTGATCTTCCCCGACTTGCGCAGCGCGGCCAGCTTCTCCAGCAGGCGGTGCGACAGGACGATCGGCGCGGGCATCAGTTCGGGCGTGGCCTTGCTGGCATAGCCGAACATCATGCCCTGGTCGCCGGCGCCCTGATCCTCGGTCTTTGCCCTGGAGACGCCCTGGTCAATGTCGGTCGACTGCGCGTGCAGCCCGCAGACGTAGTTGAAGGTGTCGTACGAGTAACCCAGCCCGGGCTTGACGTAGCCGATGTCCTTGACCACCCCGCGGGCGATACGCTCGAAGTTTATGCGCTCGACGTTGCGGACCTTCAGTTCGCCCACATTGACGGTGAGATTGGATGTCACCAGGGTTTCGCAGGCGACGTGCCCGCTGGGGTCAAGCGCCATGCAGGCGTCCAGGATGGCGTCGGAAATCTGGTCGCACACCTTGTCGGGATGCCCCTCGGACACCGATTCGGATGTGAAGACGTGGCAGGATGCAAGCTTGCTCATAAAGTTCTTCCCCAAATGGCTGTCCAATATATAGCAGACGGCGGGCATATTGCCAGCGCATATATGACTTCTTGGCGATCTTTGCTCGTCTCTGGCGCGGCAATGGTCTATCATCGCCGACGAGATGAGGTTTTACACCAGTTGTGTCCGGTTGGCGCAGGCGTTCAGGGAGGCATGGCGCCGGCTTTCGCCCTGTGCCGGTCGAGCCGCTCCAGAGGAAGAGCCCATGCGTGCCGAGCTGCTCAGCATCGAGCAGCTCAAGCGGTTCGCGAGGGATCTGGCGCGCCAGGACGAAGTCGAAGTCGGACCCGGACATAACCGGTTGTTGTCGCGGCTGGCAGACAACGCCCGCGCGCTTCGGGAGGCCCACGAGGTGCTCGTTGACGCCGATGCCGCGGGCCGCCGGATGTCGCCGCCGGCCGAATGGCTGCTGGACAATTCTCACCTGATCGAGCAGCAGATCCAACTCGCGCGGTTGCACCTGCCCCGCGGGTACAGCCAGCTATTGCCGCGCCTGAAGCAGGGCCCGATGAAGGGACTGCCACGCGTATATGGGATGGCGTTCGAGCTGATCTCGCATCTGGATGGGCTGCTCGACGTTGAGACGACCACGACGTTCGTGGCCTCTTACCAGACGGTTGCGCCACTGAACCTCGGAGAGTTGTGGGCTTTCCCCATCGCGCTGCGCTTGGGGCTGATCGAGAACCTTCGCCGCGTGGCCGCCGGCATCGCGAATCGCCGCCGGGAACAGGACGATGGCATCGCCTGGGCCGAGCGCACCTTGAGCGTGGCCGAAAAGGAACCGAAACAACTGGTGCACTTGTTGGCGGAGTTCGCGGATACCCACCCGACACTAGGCGCGCCTTTTCTCGAGGAGTTTGTGAAGCGGCTCCAAGGGCAGGGCGTGGCGGTGGCGTTCATTCTCAACTGGATTGACCAGGCTCTGGCGGAGGAAGGCGCCACGGTGACGGAACGCCTGCAGGCCGACGGACACACGCAAGCGGCGGAGCATCTCTCGATTGCCAACAGCATTGGTAGCCTGCGTTTTCTGGCCGGCATGGACTGGAAGTCGTTTGTGGAGGCCCAGAGCCGCGTCGAACAGATTCTGCGTCGCGATCCGGCGCGGGCCTATGCGGCGCAGGACTTCGCCACGCGCGACCACTACCGGCACATCGGCGAGCAGCTTGCCATCCGTTCCGGCCGTCCCGAAACCGAGATCGCGCAGGCGGCGCTGGAGATGGCGGCGGCGGCGCCTGACGACAGCGTCGGGAACCGGGCGCGACACGTGGGCGCGTACTTGGTGGGGGGCGAGAGGACACGTTTCCGTCGTGCGGTCGGTTGTCCGTGGTCGCTGCCGCACGCCTGCGGCCTGCTGGTCCGGCGCTACCGCCTGCTGTTCTACCTGAGCGGTATTGCCGCGGGAGCGCTTGTCGCCGCCGCGGGCCCAGTCTGGTGCTGCGCGGTGTCATGGTCGGACTGGCGCTTTTGGCCAATGGTGTTGGCTGCGCTGGTGCCGGCCTCCACGTTGTCGGTGTCGTTGGTCAATTTTCTCGTGACGCTGCGCGTGCCGCCGCATCCGCTGCCGCGTCTCGACTTTTCGTCCGGCATTCCTCCGCAGCACCGTACGATGGTGGTTGTGCCCGCGCTGATGCCGGATGACCGCACGCTGGCGCGGTTGTTGGAGGCGCTTGAGATTCGGTACCTCGGTAATCGCGATCCACAACTGCTCTACGCGCTGCTGACCGATTTCCCGGATGCCGGCCAGGAGACACTGCCGGGCGACGGGACGTTGTTGCGCCACGCCAGGGAGGGTATCGAACAACTGAACGCCCGTCATGCGCGCGCGGACGGCGGCACTACCTTCTACCTGTTCCATCGTCCCAGGGTCTGGAACCGACACGAACGCTGCTGGATGGGATACGAGCGCAAGCGCGGCAAGATCGAGCAGTTCAATGCGCTGCTGCGCGGCGGGCCGCCCGAGGCGTTCGCGCTGACGGTTGGGGACGTGTCCGCGCTCAGCGCTGTGAAGTACGTCATAACGCTCGACGCCGATACCGACCTGCCGCGCGGCGCGGCGCACCGTATGGTCGGAGCGCTGGCGCATCCGCTCAACCGTCCGCGGTTCGACGCGGCCAGCGGACGGGTGGTCGAGGGTTACGCCATTCTGCAGCCGCGCGTCTCCGTGCGGCTGGAAGCCGCCAACCGCAGCATCTATGCGCGGCTCTGCTGCGGGCAGACGGGACTCGACCCGTACTCTCAGGAGGTGTCGGACGTCTACCAGGATCTGTTCAGCGAAGGCACTTACGTTGGCAAGGGCATCTACGACGTGGATGCCTTCCGACAGGCTTTGGACGGGCGCTTTCCCGAGAACCTGATCCTGAGTCACGACCTGCTGGAGAGCTGTTACGCGCGTTCGGGGCTGCTCGGCTGCGTCGAGGTATACGAGGATACGCCCGCATCCTATCTTGGCGAGATCAACCGGCAGCATCGCTGGATGCGCGGCGACTGGCAGATCGCCCGTTGGCTGGGGCCACTACCGCCGGTCAACAAGGATCGCCATGGCCGCCAGCCGATTTCCCTGCTGAGTCAATGGAAGATTCTCGACAACCTGCGGCGCAGTCTGTTTGCGCCGGCGTTGCTGGCGTTGCTCATCGCCGGATGGACGGTGGGGCCAGTGGCCGCGGCCGCCTGGACCATTTTTGCCTTCGCGTCCGTCGGGCTGACCAGCATCCTGCGATCCATTACCCTGCTGTTGCGTAAGCCGCGCGAGCGCGGCTTACGGCTGCATCTGCGGACATGGAGTCTCGCGGTGCTGCGTCATTGCGCGCAGCCGCTGTTCGAACTCTGCGTGCTGCCTTACGAAACAACGATTGCCGTCGGCGCCTTCGGCCGTTCCGCCTTGCGATTGCCTTTCACCCGGCGCGGGCTGCTGATCTGGCATCTGGCGCAATACCGTCGGCGCGAGGCGCGCAGCACGCTTGGCGGTTTCGTGGTCGAGATGTGGTTTGCGCCGGCATGGGCGCTGCTGTCGATCGCTTTGACGACTTGCCTGCGCGCCGCCGCGCTTCCCGACGTGTTGCCGCTGGCGGCGCTCTGGCTGCTGGCACCGGCGTCCGCCTGGTGGATCAGTCGCCCCATCAGACATCGGGCGCCGGCCTTGTCGGCGGTGCAGCGGCGCTTGTTGAGAACGTTGGCCTGCCGCACCTGGCGCTACTTCGAAACCTTCGTCTGCGAACGTGAGCACTGGCTGCCACCCGACAATTTCCAGGAGGTGCCCGATCCGGCGATCGCGTCCCGCACGTCGCCGACAAACATCGGCTTCGCGCTCGTGGTCGACCTGGCCGCCTGGGATTTCGGGTACCTGTCCACCGCGCGCATGCTCGAGCGCATCAGGCTCACGCTCGACACCGTGGAGAAATTGGAGCGGTATCGCGGCCATCTGTTCAACTGGTACGACACGCGCACGCTGAAGCCTCTGCCGCCACGGTATGTCTCCAGCGTCGACAGCGGCAACCTGATGGCCGCCCTGATCACGCTGCGCGCCGGTCTGCGCGAAATGCGCGACCGTCCCGCCATGCCGCCACAACTCTGGCGGGGCTTGTCCGATACCCTCGCGGTGATGATTGACGAGGCTGGCGCCGTGGCCGCGCCCGATTTCATCGAGACGCTGCGCGCCGCCGAGTTCCTGCTGGTTGCTCCACCCGCAGGCGGGCCGGATGCGGTTGACCGCCTGCGGGCAGTGCTGGCCGCCGCCGTTCGCCTGAAGGAGGCGGCGAACCGTGAGCCGCACGCCGGATTGGCGGATTTAGCCGGCTTTCTCGAGCGTCAGTGCCGGGATCACGCGCAAGCGGTGGAATGCCTGGCGGATGCCGGCCAACCGAAGACCACGCTGCTGCAGTTGGCGCGCGGGCATGCGGAACCGGCCGGGACGGCGGCGCGCGCGAACGCTGCCGCCATGTTGGAGACACTCGATCGCCTGGCGGAACGCTGCCACGCCTTGCAGGCGGGGATGGACTTCCGATTTCTGTATAACACCCAGCGCGACCTGCTGAGCATCGGCTTCGACACGGAGGCTCGCCGGCTGGATCCCTCCTGCTACGACTTGCTGGCCTCGGAATCACGCATGGCCAGTTTCCTGATGATCGCGGACGAACAGGCGCCGCCCGAACACTGGTTCGCGCTCGGTCGGCTGCTGGCCGGACACGGCGGCACGGCGGCGCTCGTATCATGGAGTGGCTCCATGTTCGAGTATCTGATGCCGAATCTGCTGATGACGGACTATCCCGGCACGCTACTCGCGCAGACCTGCCGGTCGGCGATCGAGCGGCAGATCCGTTACGGACGCCAGCGGCATATTCCCTGGGGCATATCGGAATCCTGCTACCATGCCACCGACGCTCACCACGTCTACCAGTACCGGGCCTTCGGCGTGCCGGGCCTCGGTCTGAAGCGCGGATTGTCCGACGACCTGGTCGTGGCGCCATACGCCACGCTCCTGGCGTTGCCTTTCGATCCGCCGGCGGCCTGCGAGAACCTTGAGCGTCTGATTGGCCATGAGGAGGCGCTGGGCGAGTACGGTCTTTTCGAAGCGATTGACTACACGCCCGCGCGGGTGCTGCGCGGCAGGACGCGTGCGGTCGTGCGCTGCTACATGTCGCACCACCAGGGCATGAGTCTGTTGGCGCTGTCGCACTTGCTGCTCAACGCTCCGATGGTCAGGCGATTCATGTCCGAGCCCGCCATCCGCGCCACGGAAATGCTGCTCCAGGAGCGCGTACCGGACGTGGCGCCGGCCATCCACCCGCACACGCGCGAGGCAGCCGTCAGCGCCGTTCAAACGGAGACCGATGCCGGCGCGACGATGCGCGTCTTCTCCAATCCGCAGACCGCGGTTCCGGAGGTGCACCTACTCTCCAACGGCAGGTATCACGTCATGGTAACGCAGGCGGGCGGCGGGTACAGCCGCTGGAACGGGCTGGCGTTGACGCGCTGGCGCGAGGACGCCACCCGCGACAATTGGGGCGCCTGCGTCTATCTGCGCGACATGGAAGCGGAGGTCGCCTGGTCATGCGCCCATCAACCGGTCGGACGGCCGGCCGATCGCTACGAGGCCATCTTCACCCAGGGCCGGGCGGAGTACCGGCGCCGCGACCTCGACGTGGAGACCCACACCGAGATCTGCGTGTCGCCTGAGGACGATGTCGAAATACGCCGCATCACACTCGCCAATCGGTCGCGGCGCGAGCGCCGCATC
>JAQULY010000103.1 GCA_028718445.1 Kiritimatiellia bacterium | reverse complement strand
CGGCGGCGCGGGAAAGCAGCAGCGCATAGGCGGCCCAGAGCAGGCCCGCCGCGGCTGCCACCGCGCCCAGTCGCCACACCCGCCGCGTGTCGCGCAGCGCTTCCGCCTGGATCGCGCGGCCGCCGGCCGCGCCGTCGGCGATGGTGCGCGCGGCGAAGACGCCGGCAGCCCCGGGCCAGGCGCGGCGTTCGAACAGGCAGGCATTGATCAGCGCGTTGTCGCTCACGCCGCAGAGCGTTTCCAGTTCGCGGGCGGTGCGTTCGTGCGACAACCGCCAGTGGCGGGGATGCAGGAAGCCCTGCCAGGCGCGCCAGAGCGGCACGGCGACACCGGCCGCGAGCATGGCCAGGCGCAGGCCGGCGGGCAAACGCAGGAGATTGTCCAGCCAGCACCAGAGCAGCCAGAGCCCCAGCGTGCCGCTGAGCCATAGCAGCGCGCTTCGCGTCAGCCGGGCCCGGCGCAGGGCGCGTCCGAGCTCGTGCAACCTGTCATGCACACTGGTCATGCGTCAGCGCGCCGGTTCCAGCAGGTCGTGCAAGTAGAGCAGTGTCATCAAGCGGGTATCGAGCAGGTGGCCGGCGCGGTAGGAGATGGCGGTACCGACGAAGCGTCCGGCATCTATCAGCGCGATCGCGGCCAGCAGGTCGAGGGTGGCGCGATGCCAGACGGCTTCGAGCGAACGTCCGTTGTGCA
The DNA here is from genome assembly GCA_028718445.1 of Kiritimatiellia bacterium. Lineage (GTDB taxonomy): Bacteria > Verrucomicrobiota > Kiritimatiellia > RFP12 > JAAYLN01 > JAQULY01. The sequence continues at coordinate 12,819 of JAQULY010000103.1, read as the reverse complement.
GCAGACGCGGCTCGTTGACATAGCGGCGTTTTCCGTGGATCAGGATGTTTTCACGGGTGTAGCCGAGGTTGCGCATGTCGGCGAAGAAGACGCCCACGGTCTTGCAGAGCAGCATCTGCCACTTGGTGGCGTTGGTGCGCGCGGCGGCGCCGTGCCGGAAGGCCGCGCGCGTGAGGTCGAAGACGATGCGCTGGCGGCCGATGGCGGAGTCGAAGTCCACGGCGCAATCGAGCCGCAGTCTGCGCTGACCGGGTTCGGCCGGCAGCAGAGTGACGAAGTCGCCGCGGTCGCCGCCGATGGTGACGGGTTCCCTGACGGTCACGAAGCGTGCCGGCTCGGCGCTTTCAACCAGCCCGCTCCGCTCGATCGCCTCGACCAGGTCGAGGCTGCCGCGATCGAACAGCGGCGGGTCGCCGGCATCTGTGGCGATGGTGACATCGTCCAATCCCAGGCCAAGACGCAGGGCCACGATATGCTCCACCATGCGCAGGTAGTTGTGCGGCGAACCGCTACGCAGGACGATGTTGCGCTGCGCGGTCCAGATATTGCGCACCGACACCAGCAGCGGCAGCGACTCGCGCAGGTCGGTGCGTTTGATCCACCAGCCCGGGGTGGTCGAGGGCATGAAGGTGAGCGTGCGCCGGGCGCGGCGGTAGAAGGTGCCGGGGCCGGTGACCGTGCTGGCGGCGCGCAGGGTGGTGCGGTGCGGCGGCAAGCCGGTGTCGTTGTCGTTCGCCAGCAGCGTGGCGTCCACCGGCACGCCGGCGAAGCGCTCCCGACTGGCGCGGATCGCCGCCTCGTCGCCCCCCAGCACCTTGCCGATCGGGTAGTCCATGTCGTTTCTACCAGTCGTCCGTCCGGAATGGCGAGGCCGGCAGTCCCGCGGCGTTATAGAGGTTGCAGCCCGCGGGATTTTCGGCCCAGGCATAGCGAACGGCCACGGGCAAAGGTACGTCGGGGTGACTGACCGTCACGGTGTCGCCCTCGATCCGTGCCTCCGCCGCGAGAAACTGGCGGTCCTTGCCGGCCACGACGAAGGTGCGCAAGGCGCCTGACTTGGCCACGAGTCCTCCGCCAGTGTGGCGGAAGCGAATGCGCACGCGCCCGCGCTCGATAGTCATGCCGTCATACAGCGGACCGGAGGCCACCAGCGGCCGGCCATAGGTGCGGGCCAGCGCCCACTGCGCCAGGCGTCCGCCGACATCCCATTTGTTGCGGGGATGGATATCGTGGGGATCGCCGATATCAATAGTCACGGCCAGTCCCGCCTGGGGTCGCGCCAGCGACTTAAGTTGCCCGTCGCGCACCAGTGCCCAGAGGCTGCCTTCCAGGAAATCGCGCGGCGCCATGTAGTTTGCCAGTTGCACCGTCAGGAACGCGAAGGGGCCTTGTCCCCAGGCGCGCCACCAGTCGTCCATGAGGTCGTTGAGCATGCGCCCGTACCGCGCGGCGGTGGCATCGTCGGCGTTGGACTCGCCCTGGTACCAGATGGCGCCGCGCAACGCATAGGGCAGGAGCGGCGCGATCATGCTGTCGTAGAGAATGCCGGCGGTATTAGGATTGTCCGGCCCCGGCGGAAGCGCCGGCGGCACGATCAGACCGAGATTGTGCTCGACCGCGTAACGCCAGTCGCCCGCGAGCGGCACGCGCGCCGAGGGCTCGTCCGCCGGGTGCATGTACATGCAGGCTTCCGGGCCGGTCATGCCGCCGCCATACATGAACGAGAAGACGCGCACGGCGATAGCCGCGCGCCCGGCGCGCACGGCGTCGGCGGGCACCCGGTAGACACGGGGTTTGTTCCACACGGTGAGATCTTGTCCTTCGCCGGTGGCGCCGATGCGGCGACCGTTGAAGTAGGAGACGTCCGTCTTGTCCATGGAGCCCAGATTGAGCTGCAGCTCACGTCCGGCCCAGGCGGCGGGTATTTCGACCTCGCGCCGGAACCAGAAGACGCCGCTATAGTTGTGCCCATCGTGCTGCCAGATTCTGGGCAACTTCATGGTGCGCCATTTACGGTCGTCGAACGCGGTCGCGGCCCAGCCGGCCGCTTCGGCGCCGTTGCCGGGATCGTCTGGCGGCTTGAAGCTCTCCTGTTTTCCCAGGAATGCGGGATCGGCGAACGCGGCTTCGGCGCTCTCGACCTCCAGCCGCGTGTCGGGTCTGAGCATCAGCGCCTCGCGGCTCATCCATGCCTCGATCCGCGTGCCGCCCCAGGAGGAATTCAGCAATCCGACGGCCACGCCCAGTTCGCGGTGCAAGCGCGCGCCGAAGAAGTAGGCCACCGCCGAAAACGTGGCGATGTCCGGGACAGTGGCAGGCTGCCACGCGGCACTGACATCGTTCTGGCGGCAGGGCTGCGCCACATGCGGCACGCCGAACATCCGCACCAGCGGCAATGCCGGCATGCGTTCGATCTCCTCCGCCGACTGCAGCGAGCCGAGCGTGAATTCCATGTTGGACTGACCCGAGCAGAGCCAGACCTCGCCCAGCCAGACATCCGGCACGACGATGCGGTCACCGGACTTCCGGTCCAGGGCGATCAGTTCGAAGGGGCCGCCCGCGGGCATCGGCGGCAGGCGCGCCATGAATCTGCCGGAGGTGTCCGCGACAGTCTCGGCGACGCATCCGCCCAACTCGACCCGCACGCGCGCGCCAGGGCGCGCGCATCCCCATACCGGCACCGCGATATCGCGCTGCAATACCGCATGTTCGACAAATAGACCCGCCAACCGTATTGCCACAACTCCGCCCTTCGCTGCTGGTTACTTGACCGACACCCGGTACACGCCGCGTCCGCCATCGCTGATGCGCAGCCCCGTCACCTGACGCCGGCTGCCCAGCTCGATGACGTATGATTCCTGCCCCTTGGCGCGGCGAATGGCCAGCGGATAGGGCGTCTTCTTGCCGCCCTCGCGCACCACCACCGTGTTGATGATCACGTCGCCTTCCAGGGCGCGGATGGCGATCCTGGCGACACTGCGGTTCACGGCTAATTCCTTGGCGCCGCCCCCGGCCTGGATATCGTCAATCTTGACCCAGTCCTTGGCCAGCGCGGGGCCGGCGACCATCACGGCCATAGCCACGGCCAGCCATCTTCCTATTCGCTTTGACATCGTCTTTTGCATGGTAGCACCTCAAACATGTCCTACGGATGGCGCCGACATGGCGCCGTTGGGAAATAGCTTGCCACGTCAGGCGCGCAAACGCAACTGCGCGGGTGCCCCTGCCGACGTTGACACCCTCCATCAAGTTGTTAGATAATCTCAACAAAACGTGGGCCGGCGTTGCCCGCGTCGCTTGCGACCAACATCAACCGTCAACCGAAAGGAACCATGCTCATGCAACACTACACTGTAACATTGGCGTTTGCCTGCTGCCTGGCGGCTTCCGGGGCGTGGGCGCCTCTGCGCGCCGCCGGTCTGCCCGGCGATGCCGAGGCGGCCTCACACGGCGATGAGGCGGCCACGCTGCAACTGGTGGCCGAGACGGAGATCGTCGAGCCGGACTTCGTCTTCCGCCAGTACAACCTCGGCGTGCTCTCACACTACTCCTATCTGGTTGCCAGCGGCGGCGAGATCCTGATCGTGGATCCGGCGCGCGACATTCAGCCCTACCTCGACGACGCCGCAAAACTGAACGCGCGTATCACGCGTGTCTACCTGACCCATTCGCACGCCGATTTCGTGGCTGGACACGCGGAACTCGCCAAGGCGACCGGCGCGAAGATATACATCAACAAGGACACCGGCGCCGGTTTCCCCCACGAGCCGATCGCCGACGGCGGCGTCATCGCCTTCGGCCGCGTCAAGGCCGTGGTGATGACCACGCCCGGGCACACCCCCGACGGCACCTGCCTGCTGCTGCACACACCGGCGGACAGTCCTAGACCGCGGCTCATGTTCACCGGCGACACACTTTTCATCGGCAGCGTCGGACGGCCCGACCTGATGGGCGGAAGCATCTCGGCGGCGTCGCTGGCCGCGCTGGGCTTCCAGAGCTGGACCGGGAAGCTATCGAAGCTGCCTGACGAGCTGCCGTTCTATCCCGCCCACGGCGCCGGATCGCTTTGCGGCGCGCACCTGAGCGACAAACCGGTCTCGACGCTGGGCGAACAGAAACGCGAGAACGTCTATCTTCAGCACAAGGATCTGCACGCTTACGTCACCGCCGTCATTAGCGGACTGCCGCAGGCGCCGCAGTATTTCAAGCACAACGCCAAACTGAACCATGATGGCCCGCCGATGCTCGACTGGGCGGCGTTGCCGTCCGCGCTGGCCCCGGCCGTGGCCGCGTCCAACGCGGCGGCCGGCGCGTGGCTGCTGGATGTGCGCGACGCCGCCGAGTTTGCCGCCGGTCATCCCGCCGGCGCGATCAACATCGGCGTGCGCGGGCGTTTCGAGACCTGGACCGGCATCATGATTCCCTGGGGCGAGCCTTTCATTCTGATCGGCTCGGATGCCGAGATGCGGGAGGCCGCCTTCAGGCTGCACCGCATTGGCTACGATGCACCGGCAGGCAGCTTGAAGGGCGGCGTCGCAGCCTGGCAGCAGGCCGGTCTGCCGGTGCGGAGCGTCAAGCTGCTGCAGCCGGTGGAACTGTTCAAGCTGATGCAGGCCGGGCAGGCGCCGGTGCTGGTGGACGTGCGCCTGCCGGCGGAATGGATGGGGCTGCGCATCTCCGAGAACATGCTTAACCTGCCGATCAACGAACTCGCCCGCGAGAGTTTCCGGCTCGATCCGGCGATGCCGGTGATGACCGTGTGCAATTCCGCCTACCGTTCCAGCATGGGCGCCTCCGTGCTGCAAAAGGTCGGTTTTAGCGCCGCGATGAATCTGGCGGGCGGCAGCGAAGCTTGGATCGAAGCCGGCCTGCCGACCTATGGCGCCGACGCGCACGGGACCGCCGGCACGGCATCCATACCGGGTGTGTATGTCAACCTGCCCGAAGCCATCAGTCCCGCCGACCTGGCGCGCCGCCTGATGGATCTTCCCGGCACGCTCGAGGTGGTGGATGTCCGTCCGGCGCCGCAGTTCGCGGAGTTCAGCATCCCCGGCTCGCGGCAGGCGCCGGTCGCGCAGGTGATGAGCGACGCGGCCTGGCTGAGCGACCGGCGGCCGCTGGTGATTGTCTGTCGCGACGGTTCGGTCTCGGCCGCGGTGGCCGGCGCGCTGGCGCAGAAGGGCGCGCGCCCGATCCGTTTCCTCTTGGGCGGCGTGGCGCGCTATTACGACGAGATCATGCGTCCGGCGGGGATCGCCGCCGAAGCCGTGCCTCTGACGCCCGCGTCCGCGCCGCGACTGGCGCCCGCGCCGGCATCCGCCCCAACGCCCACCGCTCCCACCGCGCCGACGCCGGTTGCGCCGCAGGCCAGGAAGCGCAGCGCCGGCTGCTGAACGGGAGACCGCCATGCACACGGATAGTAAGTCTGCTCAAGCTGCTGGCGCGGCGGACACCGCGCCGAAGCCCTTTCTCTCCCCGTACCTGGCCGGTTTCGGACTCGGCGTGGCGCTGCTGTGTTCCTACGCGATCATCGGCGCGGGACTGGGCGCATCGGGAGGAATGGCGCGTGTGGCCGCCTGGATCGAACATGCGCTGCTGCCCAGGCATGTCGAGGGTTGCGCCTACTTTGGTCCCTGGTTTCAGTCCGGCGCTTCGCATGTCTTGCGCTACTACCTGGTGGCGATGTGCATCGGTGTCCTGCTGGGCGCCTACTTCTCGGCGCGAGGCGCGCGGCGCATCCGCTCGCAGATCGAACGCGGCCCGACAGCCTCGGCGCGACTGCGCCTGCTTCTCGCGTTGCTGGGCGGCGTGATCGCCGGCTACGCCAGCCGGCTGGCGCGCGGCTGCACCGCCGGACAGGCGCTATCCGGCATGGCGCTGCTGCTGAGCGGCAGCGCCGTCTTCCTGGTCTGCGTTTTCGCGGGCGGCTTTGCCGCCACCTGGTTCGTGAGGAGGCAATGGTCATGACCGCCACCCTCTTTGCGGGCAACCTGCTCGATACCTCCGCCGGCCTGTTGGCGGCCGGAATCGTGGGGCTGTTCTTCGGCTGGTTCCTGGAGCAGGCCGGATTCGGCAGCAGCCGGCGCCTGGCGGGAATCTTCTACCTGCGCGACATGAGCGTGGTGAAGGTTATGTTTACGGCCGTGGTTACCGCCATGGTCGGTCTGCAGTACCTGACGGCCTGGGGACTGGTCGCGCCAACCGACCTGTACGTGCTCGACACCTACTGGGGCGCGCAGGCAGTCGGCGGCGTGCTCTTCGGCATCGGCTTCGTCATGGGCGGCTGGTGCCCCGGCACAGCGCTGGCGGGACTGGCGGCGCGCAAATGGGACGCGCTGGTCTTCCTGGTCGGCGCGTTGCTGGGCAGCATGCTTTTCAACGAAACGTTCGGGATAGTGCTACCGCTATATGAGGGCTGGCGGGCTGGACCGATCTCGCTGTCCGACAGCCTGGGACTGCCGCTGCCCGTGCTGATCGCCGCTGTGGCGGTGCTGGCTGTGGCGATGTTCAATCTCTGCGCCTGGCTGGAACGACGCGCGGGCGTGCCTGCGGAAGCCCCGGCGGCGCGGCGCCGCAACGTCTGGATGGGCGTGTTGCTGCTGGCCGCGGCGGGCGGCGTGCTGGCCTTGCCGCCTGCGCCCGCGGCGCGCGACGGCCAACTCCCCGTGTCGGCGTCAGGTGCAGAGGCGCTGTCCGTGCTGACCTCCGTGGCGGCGGCCGACGATCACATTGACGCGCCCGTGCTCGCGGACATGCTGATGGCGGGCGCAGCCGGCCTCACCGTCGTGGACTTGCGCGCAGCCAAGGAGTATGACCGCTTCCACCTGCGCGGCGCGATCAACATTCCGCTGGAACGGCTGGCGACCGAAGCGCGCGCGCGACTGCCGCGCACGGGGCTGGTGGTGCTCTACTCCAACGGCACCACGCACGCCGCCCAGGCGGCGCAGGCACTGCAAGCGGCCGGATGGGACAACGTCCGCGTGCTGACCGACGGCATTCTGGGTTTCTGGCGCGAGTGTCTGACGCCCCCGTCGTTGAGCGTGACCGCCGACCCGGCCACGGCTGCGGCGCATTCCGCCGCTTTTGCCGCAAGACGCGCCTTCTTCCTCGGAGAGGCCGGCGCCGCGGCGCCGCGGACCGAGATGCCGGCAGCCCCCGCAGCCGTGACTGCGCTTGAACCCGCCGGTCCAGATGCGCACCTGGTGGATGCAGCCTGGTTGCGTGCGCACCTGGATGACCGCGGATTGACAGTGCTGGATGTTCGCGCCAAGAGCACCGAGTACACATCCAGTCACGTTCCCGGCGCGATCTACCTGAATATCGAGAACATCCGTGCCACGCTCGCCGGCATCCCCAACACCGTGCTGCCCGGCGAGGCGCTAGCACGCGAGTTTGGCTGGCTGGGGTTGGCGGCGGACGACACGGTGGTGGTGTATTCGGACGAGCTGCGCGACGCCACGCTGGCGGCGGTGGCGCTGGAGCGGGTCGGTCATCGCCGCTATGCCGTGCTGCATGGCGGCTGGGCCGGCTGGCTGGCCGCGAAGGGAGCGACTGACAACCGGCTCCCCAAGGTTGCGGCCAGCACCTATGCGCCGCGTCGCACGAGTGACGATTTCACCGCCACACTCGACGATGTAGTGAAGGCATCCAAGGATGGGCAGACTGTCATTCTGGACGTGCGACCGCCGGCCTACTACCGCGGCGAGAAGAGCGACGAGGCCCGTGTAGGGCACATTCCCGGCGCGGTCAACCGGGAGTTCATGCTCGATCTGGTCCCCAAGAGCGCAAGTTGGCGCGATGCCGAGACCTTGCGCGCGGCCTACCGGGAACTCGGTATTGCGCCGGAGACACCGGTCATCGTACATTGCCGTACGGGTCATCAGGCAAGTCAGAGCTATTTCCTGCTCAAGTACGTACTTGGAGTCAAGTCCGTGCGCTGGTTTGACGGTTCCTGGTTGGCCTGGTCAGCCGACGCCTCGCTGCCGGTAGCGGTAGCCGCGGAGTAGGCTGTACCGCCGATACGATTGACACTTAACCAGACTGGCACAGAGCCCGGTTGTGGGCTATGTGTGTTTTGGGGTTGCGGATCATGGACGATACATCCTTTCAGGAGGCGGTGCTGGAGCTGGTCAAGAAGGACTCGCGCTATCCAGCCGAAGCCTACTATTTTCTGCGCGAGGGGCTGGACTTCACCGTCAAAGCGCTCAAGAAGAACGCACATGGGGCCGCGCGTCACGTCAGCGGCAAGGAGTTGTGCGAAGGGCTGCGGGACCATGCCCTGCAGGAATTCGGACCGATGGCGCTCAGTGTGCTGAACGCCTGGGGCATTACGCGCACTGAGGACTTTGGCGAGTTGGTCTTCAACCTGGTGGCGGCCGGCAGACTCGGCAAGACCGAACGCGATCGCAAGGAAGACTTCGCCGACGGATACGATTTCCATGAGACTTTCGCTAAGCCGTACGAGGCGGATGCGGTCGCCAAGCGCCGGCCGCGGCGTCCGCGCAGCCGCGGACGCTGATTCTCTGGGGATGCGCGCCGCCCGGCATCAAGGGCCGACGATGCGGTAGAAGCGCACGGGGGAGCCGGTCGGATCGGGGTCTTCGAACGTCAGCGTAGCGCCGTCCGTCAGGTTGGTGGTGAGCAGGTGCGACCAGGCGCCGGCAGACAGGTTACTGCTGGTTTCGATCGCGATGGGTATGCCCGGCGCGCCGGTGACGGTACAGGACGGGGCGCCGGCAGGGCCGGATGCGACAATGGCGGTAAACAAGGGATTCCACAGCACGGCAGGCCGCCCGGCATACTCGACGCCCCAGTTGGAGGCGCCGGGAAGATAGTAGACCGTGCACCAATTCGCCTCCAAGAAGACCGACGCGCCGGCCGTTGGCGCGTCGCCGGCGAAGTACACGCGTTCCAGTCCGGTGCACTGGTAGAAGGCCGCTATGCCGATGTTCGTGACACTCGCGGGGATGAAGATGGATCTCAGACTGACGCAACCCCAGAAGGTGTACATGCCGATGGCCGTCACGCTTTCTGGAATGGCAATATTGGTGAGACTGGTGCAGCCGCTGAAGACGTTGTCGCCGAGGTTGCCGACGCCACTGGGGATAACGATCTCGCCCAGGCTGCCGCAGTCTACAAATGCGCGATCCGCGATCGAGGTGACGCTGTTGGGAATGGCGATGTCGGTCAGGCTGGAACAGCCGGCGAAGGCCTGGTAGTCGATGCTCGTGAGGTTTTCGCTGAAAGTGACGGCGGCCAGGCTGCCGCATCCCGCGAAGACGCTATTGCCAATGGCAACGATGCCTGAGCCGATGTCGGCATGGATCAGGCCTTTACAGTCTGCGAAAGCCCAGTCGCCGACGGCTACAATGTTGTCAGGCAGAGAAAGGTCCGTCAAGCCGGCGCATGCATAGAACGCGTTCTCCCCAAGGTTGGTGATGCTGGCGGGAAAGGTGACAGCGGTCAGACCGCCGCAGTTCTGGAATGCCGAGAAACCGATCGCTGCGACGGGGTAACCGCCAAGCGTGTTAGTGATGGCCAAGGGCCCAGTGTAGGTCTCCTCGAACTTCGTGATGATGGCCTGGCCGTTCTCGACAGTGTAGGTGTAATAGCCCTCGACCTCCTCCTGCGCGCGGCAAAGTGCGCCAAAGGCCAGAAGACAGAATACCGATCGGAGTGCCCAAGTGCTTTGCATGAGTGTGCTTGTTGTTACCGGGGAAGACTACGGAAGTGTTGGGGAGTGATGCCCGTGCCGCACCGAAACCGACGGGAAAAGTACGGGGTATACCTGTATCCCACGCTGGCGGCGATCTCCTTGATCGGTTTGTCCGTACAGCGCAGCAGGTTCCGCGCGCGACGCAGGCGTTCGCGTTCCTGGAACATGCGCGGCGTGGTGCCGGTGGCCGCCTTGAAGAGATCCGATAGTCGCGCGCGGGAAAGGCCGGCGTGCCGGCACAGGTTGCCCAGGTGTAACGGCTCGCACGCATGTTGCACAAGATAGTCCTTGGCGCGCAGAATGCGCGGGTCCGTGTTCATCGCCTGATCGGCCATGGCGGTCTGACACCAGAGCAGCGCCCCCTCCAGCAGGTTCATACCCAACTCATAACGGTTCGGCCAGCGGCCGTGCAGCACGCGATGGGCGTCGAAGAGGGCGGCCCGGACCCGGAGCGCGACTTTCGTGCCTTTGAGCGGCAGACTGAAGACCCCCGGCAGAACCTCGGGAAAGGGTAAGATAGCGCGATCCCGCCAGGGCGGAGGGCGATCGAGCAGGAACCAGAGATCCTTCCACGGGCCGCCGCCCAAGGGAACCCTCCAACTGTGACTCACATTGGCCTGCGGCGAGATGACACCAAGATCGTGATCCCCTACGGAATAGCTCCCGTCCTTGGTGGTGTGTTCCGAACGTCCCGCCAAGGTCATCCCAAGGGACCATACGCTACAGAGATTCCCGCTGGACTTGCTGGGCCGGTTCCCGCTGGAACTGCCCGGCTGGTACGTGGTCAGGAACGAATCCAGCACCAACTTGTCGCAATGACGGTCATACGCCATACGCTCTTCCTACGGGCTAGTGAGTATATCATTGCGTGGAACGAATGTACCGCCATTTCCGCTGACAGCCATTTCCTCGCAGAATGGAGTTGACAACATGGATATGTGTGTTAGTTTATGGGTCAAGCGCACGCAAAGTAACATAAACACTGCGTCTTACAGGGAGTCAGGAAGCCATGGCAAAGTTCGCGCAAGGTCCCTCATATTGGGCACATGTACCGTTGGATCAGGTGCCTCATATCGTCACAACCCCTCCCGGTCCGAAGTCGCAGGAGATGCACACTCGCACCTGTAAGTACTTCAAGGGGCTGAGCGGCCAGGTCAAACTCTTTCCGGTGGCCTTTGATCACGGCAAGGGCTGCGAGTTGGTGGATGTTGACGGCAACCGCTACATTGACTTCTCCTCCGGCATCTATGTGACCACCCTGGGCCACTGTCATCCCAAGGTGACTGAGGCGGTGCAGAAGGCTGCCGGCCAGCTCATGAATGCCCATGACTTCACCACGCCGCTCAAGATGCGGCTGATGGAGAAGCTCGCCTCCATCCTGCCTGGCGATCTGAATGGTTTCCAGCTCTACGACTGCGGCACTGCCGCGGTCGAAGCCGGCGAGCGCGTCTGCCGCGCCATTACCAAAAAGCACGAGATGCTCTCCTGCTTCTACGACTTCCATGGCAAGACTTACGGCGCCGTCTCGCTCGGTGAGATCCGTTCCGCGGTCTACGGCCCGACCCGCGCTCCCGGCTTCCACATGCTGCCGCGTCCCAATCCTTACCGTCCGCTCTGGACCAAGGCCGACGGCACGATAGACACGGACGCCTACATTTCCTTCTACGAGGAATATCTGGGGCGCGCCACGGCCGGCCAGGTGGCCGCCATCGTGCTCGAACCGATCCAGGGCTGGGGCGGATCGGTCATTCCTCCAGACGATTTCTTCCCGAAAGTGCGCGCCTTCTGCGACCGGCACAAGATCGTGTTGATGGCCGATGAGGTGCTCACCAGCATGGGACGCACCGGCAAGTACCTCTGCTGCGAGCATTGGAACGTCGTGCCCGACGTGGTCACGCTCGGCAAGGGTTTCGGCAACGGTTTCCCGGTGACCTGCGTGGCCGTGCGCGAACCCTACAAGGAATCGTTCGAGTCCATCTCGGCTTCGAGCAGCTACGGCGGCAATCCGATGGCATGCGCCGCCGCGCTGGCGTCCATCGAGGTGATCGAGGAGGAGAACCTGCTGGCACGCTCCCTGCACCTGGGCGATCTGGCGATCAAGCGCATGCAGAAGATCAAGGCGGCTCACAAGATCGTCGGCGACGTGCGTACCAAAGGCTGCCTGATGGGTATTGAGCTGGTCAAGGACCGGACCACCAAGGAACCCTTCGACGAGGCCGGCAAGCGCGTCTACCAGAGCGCCTTCCGCAAGGGCCTGGCGTGGATTCCGGCCGGACACATCCTGCGGATGAGCCCGCCGATCGTCATGGAAGACGACGTGCTGCTGAAGGGCCTCGACCTGATTGACGAAGCCATCGGCGAGACCGAAAAGGCGCTGGGGTACTGAGGCGCGAGCGCTGCCGACGGTCTCCACTACAGGCGCCGCAGCGTCGCAATCAGCCCGTGGCGATGCCCCACTGGGCGCACATCAACCCGCGGGTCGAGCAACAGGCGCCGCAGGCTGGCCGAGGGAGTGTTCGGATTGAGCTCGCCCGCGATCAGCGTGGCGTACTGCCCGGCTACGCGCTCCTCGTCATAACGCGGAAGCGAATCGGAGCCGTATAGCACGCGCAGCCCGCGCCGCTGGGCAGCGGCCATCGGCAACGGCGTGCCCCAGCAACTTGGACGCATGGCACTATCGCCGATCAACAACTCCCCGGGCGCGGCGACAGACAAGGTGGCGCGCACGATGCCTCCGCGCGGTCCAAGCCATTTGCCGAGTCCCCAGGCCAGCGCCGGCAGCAGTCCGGCGCCACGAAGCCGGGCCAGGGTCTCCGCCAGCGGCCGTCCGTCCGGAATATCCGCGTCGCCTATGAGTCCCAAAGCCTCGAGGCGCTCGCGCGCAGCCACCTGCAGGGCGGCGAAGACATAGACTTCGCGCTTGCCGTGGCGCACCACGGCGCAGTGAGCCTCATCGCGGAAGCACGCACAGCGCCAGCGCTGACCGGCGCTGGCCCCCTCCAGCGTCGCCGCCAGGCTCCCCTGCCTTGCCCGCCGCATCAGCGCCATGGCGGCGGTGGCGCCGGGCGCCAGGCGCGCGGCGTTGTCCGCCAGAGTATCGAAGA
>JAQULY010000102.1 GCA_028718445.1 Kiritimatiellia bacterium | reverse complement strand
CATCGCTACAAGCTGGTATCGCGCGAATACCACCGGGCCGACTCGGTGGTCATGGTCTCCGGCATACCGATCGGTGGGCCGCGGCCGCAGATCATAGCCGGACCCTGCGCCATGGAAAGTGCCGCCCAGTTCCGGAACGCCGTGCGTGACCTGACCGCCGCCGGCATCCGCCTGATCCGCGCCATGCCCTTCAAGCCGCGCACCTCGCCTTACGATTTCCAGGGACTGCGCCAGGAAGGCATTCCCATCATGCGCGAGGTCAAGGCGGAGTTCGATGTGGGTCTGGTCTCCGAGGTGATGGGACCGGCGCAAGTGGAACTGTTGGCGGACGTTGCCGATGTCTATCAGATTGGTGCCCGTAACGCGCAGAACTACGACCTGCTGGAGGAGGTCGCCGCGGCGCGCAAGCCGGTGCTGCTGAAGCGCGGCATGGCCAGCACCGTCGAGGAGTGGCTGGGCGCGGCGGAATACCTGCTGGTCAACGGCTGTACGCAGGTACTGCTGTGCGAGCGCGGTTCGCGTTCCTTCGATCCCGCCATGCGCAACGCGCTCGACGTGGGCGCGGTGGTCATCGCCAAGGCGCAGAGCCACTTGCCGGTGCTGGTGGACCCCAGTCATGCCGCCGGCAAACGCGAATGGGTGCTGCCGCTGGCGCGCGCCGCGCTGGCGGCCGGTGCCGACGGCTTGATTGTCGAAGCGCATCCCGAGCCGCTCAGAGCTTTCAGCGACTCCGCGCAGCAGCTCGAAAGCGGCAAGTTCGGCGACTTTCTTGCGGAACTCGCGCCATGGCTGGAACTGGCGGCGGGACAACGGACGGAGGTTCACGCATGAGTGCCCGAACGCCTGCGCACGCGGCGCGCATCGCCTACCTGGGGCCGCCCGGCACCTACTCGCATGAATCCTGTCTGCGTCGCTACGGGCGCGCCGTCACGCTCCTGCCGCATGCCAACTTCGATGACGTGCTGAGCGCGCTCGAAGGCGCCTCCCGCGGGCGCGCCGATGCCGCGCTGCTGCCGGTTGAGAATTCCATCGAGGGGCCGGTGACGCAAAGCCTCGACCAATTGGCCCGTCACGCGCACCTGGCCATTGTCGAAAGCTTCTGCATGGCGATCCGGAACTGCCTGTTGGCGCGGCCGGGTCTGGCGTTGGGCGGCATCGGCTGCGTCTACAGCCATCCTCAGGCGCTGGCGCAGAGCCGCCAATGGCTTGCCAGGCATCTGCCCGGCGCGCGCATCATCGCCGCGGCCAGCACCGCCGAGGCCGCCCGTCTGGCGGCTGCGGAGCCCGCCGCGGCGGCTATTGCCGGAGAACTGGCGGGCCGGCTGCACGGTCTGCGCGCTCTGGCCCTCGATACGCAGGACCATGCCGCCAACACCACCCGCTTCGTGGTGGTGCGCAGGCAACAGGCCACGGCGAAGGCTGTCGCGCCGCGCGCGGGCGACGAGCAGCGCGCCATGCTGCACGTGGTGCTGCCGAACCGTCCGGGTGCCTTGTTGCACGCGCTGCAGCCCTTCCAGACCGCCAACCTGAACCTGACCTTCATCCAGAGCCGGCCGCTGGCGGGACGTCCTTGGGAGTATGGCTTCTTCATCGAGGTGCAGATCTCGGGCCATGAGCGCGCCTTCCAGTCCGTGCTCGATTTCCTTGGCGCCTTCATGGAGCGGTGTCAGTTGCTCGGCCGCTACAAATTCAGCCGCCAACCGCTGCGGTGAATCTCCATCGTGTTTTGACATCGCTGCAATCGGCCGGGTAGACTCCACGTCATCGCCAGTACGTCCAGATTCATCCACCCAGCCGGCGGATTGCGTCTGGACGCTATTAGTTCGAAGGAAGGGCGGCAGGAGAGTATGAAAGTAAACGCAAGCGACAAAGCGACTTTGAGACAATTGGCTGGGCGATACAGCGAAATCGCGCATCTGGATGTTCAGAAGGAGCGCATCGAGCGGTACTACCGGACGAATGCGCTGGAGAACGTCCGCCCTGTGGTCCTGATTGACGAGGTGCCGTGGGGCGAGATCAGGGATGAATTCCTGACGAACGCCTGCGCGCCCGACCTCGGATGGATCGAGACGCCCTTGCGACACGCCCTGTACCAGTGGGAGCATTTCCAGGTGGACCAGGTGGTGCCACCCGTGTTTCAAGTCGCCAAGCGGACGCGCTGGCTGCGCGGCACCGGCATCGAGGTCAGGGAGCAGCAGATCAAGGGTGATACGGGCGCGTACATCGCTTCGCATGCCTACAGTGATCAACTTAGTACCGATGACGACCTGGCGAAACTGCACCCACCCGAGATTGTCCATGACCAAGCTGCGACCGAGGCGGCGCTGGCGGTTGCGAAAGAGGTGTTTGCCGGCCTCATGGATGTTGAGCTCGTGGGGGTGGGTGGGCTGCATTTTAACATCTGGGACCTCGTGGCGATGTATCGGGGCGCAGAGAACCTGCTGATGGACCTGTCGCAGCGCCCAGACTTCATGCACAAGATCGCCCAGCGCTTTACCGAGATCGGACAAGCGCAATTCGAACAACTGGAAAAACAGGGCCTGCTGGACCCGCGCCCGGTCCTGCTGCATTGCACGGCGGCGTGTGCGCGCGAACTACCGGCCGCGGACTGCGACGGACACTACCGGGCCAAGGATGTCTGGGGACGTTGCGCCGCCCAGATCTTCGGTTCGGTTTCTCCTGCCATGCACGACGAATTCGACCTGGCCTACAATCAGCGGCTATTCAAGGACTGCGGTCTCCTTTACTACGGTTGCTGCGAGCCGATGGACGGCAAGATCGATATCCTCCGTAAGCGGTTCAAAAACCTGCGCAAGATATCCATCACGCCCTGGGCCAATCCCCAACGCGCGGCAGAAAACATCGGCTGCGACTATGTCATGGCGGCAAAACCCAATCCGGCCTTCGTCGCGTCGCCCCGATTCGATCCCGCGCCCGTGGAAGCGGAGATCGCGCGGTACTGCCAAGCCTGTCGGGAGCATGGCACCACGTTGGAGTTCGTTCTCAAGGACATCAGCACCATCGCCAACAATCCTGAAAACCTGACTCGCTGGGCAGCAACGGCAAGTGCCACCATTGACCGGTACTATTCCTGATACACGGCTGAAACCAGCCTCACGCCGCTGCGGGCGGCCAGCGCGAGCGCTTCGTCAACCTTGCCCACGATGTCTTCCGGACGGTGCGCGTCGGAGTTGACGATGGCCGGCGCGCCGCAGGCGGCCACCACGTCCCAGAAAGGCGCCCAGGGATAGACGGGGCGTTCGCCGTCTGGCGTGCTCATGTATGGCTTGCGCAGGCCATAGGCGTTGATCTCCAACGGCACATTGGCGTCGCGCGCGGCCTGCGCGATGTCGCGCGCGGCCGCGGCGGTCTCGGCGTCCCAGCAGTCGTAGAACATGGCGAAGCCGTCGGGATGCGCGATGTAGGCGAAGAGGCCGGAGGCGATCATCTGAAGCAGGTGCCTGGTGTAGGCGACCAGGGCGTGCGGATCGTTGGCGGTGTCGCGCGCGTGCGCCGACGGCCATTCGTCCTTGTAGGGAAACCAGTGGATCGCGCCGGCCAGGTAGCTCAGACCGTGCGTGCCGAGAAGTTCCTCCCGGTAGTAGCCGCCCAGTTCGGTCAGGTACTCGCACTCCAGCGCGGCGTGCAGCCGCAGGCCGGGGAACTGCGGACGTGCCTCCTCGATGGCTTGGCAATATCCCGGCAGTTCCTCCGCGGACATGCGCACGCTGATCCATCTGCGGTTTGGCAGCGGCATGTGGTCGGTGAAGCCCAGGACGGTCAGGCCGGCGTCCACGGCGGCACGGCAGTAATCGGCGACGTCTCCCGTGGCGTGTTTGCAGCGCCAGGTGTGAGTGTGCCAGTTGGCGGTGAACGCGGTCTTCAGGCGGTTTGTCTCTTCTTCTTGCGCCCCGACGCGCTCCAGTCCTTTGAGGACGTGGGGGGAATTCTTCATGCGCGCTAGGTTAGTGCGCGCATGGGCGCAAGACAAGCCGGATGTAAAACAAAGATCATGCGCACATCATGCTTGACAGTTGGTTCCTGCCTTCTCTACGCTCAAAATTACGTTAGAGCGGATGCAATCTGAGGCAGGCTCAACAACACCGCTCCGGCCCAAAACGCGGCCCGGTCAGCCCGGCCCGTTGGACGCTCGAAAAACACGAGAGAGGTTACACAATGACGGGATCAAGCATCATCGTCGCGCTAACCATCTTCATTGCGCGCGTGTGCGACGTAAGTCTTGGCACAATTCGCCACACGCTGATTATTCGCGGGCGAAAGGGCTACGTCTTCATTATCGCCTTTTTTGAAATACTCATATGGGTTTATGCGGTATCTCGTGTCATGACATCAATCCAGGATCCTCTCACTTCGGTCGCGTTTGCCTTGGGCTTTGCGACGGGCACATTTGTTGGCATGACCATTGAGAACCTCCTCAAAATTGGCGAACAAGTGATCCGGGTATTTTCGAGATCCGGGCACCTTGTCGCGCAACGCCTTCGGGAAAACGATTGCCGTGTGACTGTCTTCGATGGAAGCGGCCGCGATGGCATTGTCCAATTGCTCTTCGTGCAGGTAAAGCGAAGAGAAGTCTCACGCGCTATGGGTATTGCGAGAAATGCAGACCCGCAGTGCTTCATGGTAGTTGACGACATTCGTTCTGTGCATACGGCAAAATCCTCTTCTCAAGGCGGGGGTGATCTGCTGCCCGTACCCCCTCTTGTCACTGCCGATAACAGATAGGAATTCGACAAGGTGGGGCAGGCATTCCTGCCTGCCCGAAATGCGCGGACAGGAATGCCTGAGACGCCATCCGCGAAGAAGCCCCGCAAGGGCGCGCTGATGGAGTATCCTGACTTGGCATGAACGTAGGAAATATGGACAAGCAGGAAGCACTACTGACCGCCAACTGGAATCGGGCCGCGTCAATTCCCTTGACCTCTCCCGCCGCGCAACTGTAGCCTCTAATCAAATCAGGCACGCCGCGTCGGCTCCCTGCCGGAATCAGGCTATACAGGTAGGCACTTCGACATGAAGGAGGCAATGTACCGGGGCAATAGAGTGTGCCATGGTCTTCCCCAGAGCGCCGGACTCTCAGAGTGCGGCCGCCCAGCCATTCCGTCACAGTGGTTCCGGAGCCATCGGCGCCACCACTATCGAACCGCTTTTTTGGGCATATCTCACCGCAGACGGTTCCACTGGCTGATATTTTTGAGAGCTAAGACCATGTCGCGCGACGCTTGCGCGTCGCGCGAACGGGTGGGCGCTGACTTCGTCCAGCCTCTGGCCAGCGTCGCGCAAGCGCGCCGCGAACCAGACGCTGGACCGGACGGCGCGCCGGCCGCAAGCAAGCTTGCGTCCGGCCCGCCGCCGGTCAGCGCCCACCTTTTCGGACGTGAAAGACAGAATAGATGCCGCTTACGATTGCACACCCAGTAGCAGTGCTACCGCTTCGACGATGCGGCTTGCCACTTTCCGCTCTGATCGTGGGCAGCATTGCCCCCGACTTGGAATACGTGCTGCGGCTTGCGCCACGAAGCGAGATCAGCCACACGGCGTCCGGGCTCCTTTTGTTCTGCGTTCCTGTCGGCATGGCGGCCCTGTGGTTGTTCCAACGGGTGTGGAAACGTCCAATAGCCGCTTTCCTCGGCGTCGGTTTGGGCGACAGCATCAGCCAGGCGTCGGCAGCCTTCACCTTTTCGCCATTTCACCGATTTGCTGTGCCCTGCGCCGCGATTTTGGTCGGAGCTATGACCCATGTCGGATGGGATTCATTTACGCACCAGTACGGATGGATGGTCCAGAGATTCCCATCACTGAGCCGATCGGTCTTTCAAGCCAGATGGGGAATCGTCCCGCTGTACAAGGTGCTTCAGCATGGCAGCACAGCAATGGGGCTGGCGGTATTCGCCCTCATAGAGACCCGATTCCGCGCCTGGAAAGGCCGCATTTCTGTTTCGGCGTGGGCTGCGATGGCGCTCATCGCAACTACAAGTAGTGCGGCCGGGATATGCTTCGCCATGCTCAGAATGGGGATTCCACATAACCTGCGAGAAGCGCAACGCTCGGTCGGTGTCAGTCTGGTCGCTGTGGAGACGATCTCAATAATGGAAGTGACACTCCTCAGCCTTGCCGGGAGATTTAGGATGAGGAAGCCCGAACAACTGGGTGGTGGATATTCGCCGCCCGCTGCGCGGCCGTCTAAATCCACATCCTGAGTGTTTGGCATGAAGAGTATGATCAAAGGATTCTGGCAGAAACGGCTTGTTGACCAGGTGAAGGTGACATGCCTGCTGGCCGTCCTCCTATCCGGAATCGGACTGGCGATCCAATGGTATGCCGTTTCTCGCATAGGTTACGGAGGGGTGTTTCTCATCCAGATGGAGGTCTGGCTTGCTCTTCCACTTCATCTGGCCGTGCTTGCCGTGCCGCTCTCATTTTTTGCGCTGCCCTTTCGTCGGGTGCGTCGGCACGCAACCACGACCATCGTTTGCGGAACGCTCTATGTGATCATAGGACTGCCCGCCCTACGCCTGTCGTGGCCGATTCGCCGTGGCGCCTTCGACAGGCTCGCGGAGCACAGCGCTCCGCTGGTGGCAGCCATTCAGAGGTTTGAGAAAGCGAACGACCGACCACCGAAGTCGCTGGAGGAACTCGTCCCGAAGTACCTCGCCAGGGCACCAGCGACGGATATGCCAGCCTATCCGCGCTATCGCTATTCTGGCGGCGATCAAACGAATCGTTGGGAAGGGAATCCGTGGGTCCTGTACGTCAACACATCATCCGGCGGCATCAACTTTGACATGTTCATGTATTTCCCCAAACAGAATTACCCCAAGAGAGGATATGGCGGCAGTCTGGAACGGATTCGCGACTGGGCATATGTGCATGAATAGGAGAGCCGAACAACGGCCTGCTCTCGTATTGCTCACCCGCGCTGACGCGGGTCCACAAACGGAGAGGCCGAGCGTTCGCCAAGAGCATGAGAACGATATTGACATTGATGCTTGTTGCAGGGGTAGTGGCGGCGCTGCTTGCGCAGCAGTCGACAACCACCGATATCGTGGTTGTGACAAACCACGATGCATTTGCGCGCCTTCGGCTTTCCCCGACAAATATCTCGGCGGCTGCCACCTCCGTCATTCGCCAACTTGCGGGCACATCACTAGTTGTCAGGGCCGAAGCACTCCCACCCAGAGCCAACTCGGATATTCCGAAGAACGTATGCGAGGTGATAAACCTACTGCCCCCCGTCGGAATGAGTGACGGATTCTCCTATACATTCTTCATCAACCAGCGGGCCGGTCAATTTTGGGTTCTGAAGTCGGGTGGGGTTGCGGGCGTTCGCGAAGTCTACGGGCCCGGCAGAATCGGAAAGGAATAGGCGAACAACGCGCTTCAGCACTACAACTCGCCCCGCGGACGGGTCGAGTTGCGGCTGAGCGCGAGAGCTCGCCATGAAGACATGAAGGAGACAACCAGAGGATATGTGCGCCGCATCGTCCAAGGTGTTTCGGCCCTAGCGGGCGTCCTTGGAGTCGTATGGATCTATCTTGGCGTGAGAGTCACGGTGGGAACAGTGGCAGATCGAGAATGGGCGAGTCTGATCATAGTGGCCATGTTTCTCGCCTTCGGCGGGATCATGGTTGCGGTGGCTTACCAAGTTGTGTTCAGGTATTCGCCGTCCGCCATCGCCAGCGTCTCCACTCTGTTCGGCTTCGCCGTGTATGGACTTTTGTCACGGTGGACACGGGTCATGTGGGATACAGCATGGAACGGGAAAAACATGGCTGCTCAGTTCGTTTGGCTAGCGTCCCCCATCGTCGCCGCATGGATATGCTACCGGATGACAAAATGGCTTCTGCTGAGGTGGACAATCAAGGCGGCGGAATGATGAAAGCGGCGAACGATCGCCACCACCGTATTCTTCACCCGCGACGGGTTAGGAATCCGGTGAGGCGTAACGTTAGCGAAAGAGAGAAAAAATGGAGCGCAAATCCAAAGCCAAATGGTTTTTCATCGGTCTTGCAGTAGGCTGGGCTCCCATCTTCATTGCCGCAATCGTCATTCTCGCGTGGGTCAATCGCCCGGGGCACGACGACCCATTTCACGGCGTGCGCCCAGATATGGGCACGAGCCTTCACCAGTTCGGTCGGTCCTCCACGTGGAACGCCACGCACATGCCTCTCGGCGCAACCGGTTTCAAAGCTGCCGCAGGACCTCATCGGTATACCGATGAGCCAGATCAGGACTGGGACTATTACTCGATCGATGTGGAGCGGCCCGAAGGGCGGTCCTCGTATGTATTCTTCCAGCGAGATTTCCGAATGGATGAGATCCCAAAGGACCTCATCCATAAGAACGTTCAAGACATAGTAACATTCGACGAGCCGTCGAGGATCGTTACCTTTGACCTCGGCACAAGAAAAGAAACATACACATTGCCAAGAGTCCCTGACAAAACCTTGGAAGATAGTGTCGCTACCGCGCCGCATCCTCAAAGCTGACATTCGACAGAGCGATGAAGACGATTGGCAGAGTGATGGTCTGGCTATCGACAGTCATGATCTGGCTGTCGGCAGTCCTTGTCGCGGGACTGGGAGCGCTGCTGACGCTCGCAGCCGTCACCTTCTGGGGGGGCGGCCCAGGAGAACCGGCGACTGGCATGTCATGGGAGGAATTTGAGGCAATCAAGAGCCATCAGGTCTTTCCTTGGACAGAGATCGTCATGCTTGCCGTTGGACTGGGACTCATGATTGGTTCTATGGTCCTGGCGGTTCGTGCCACACGCGCGAGGAAGGTCAATCGTGTCGAACCAGGCGGCGGACACGTACGGTGAGCCCTGGCGGGTGAACCGTCGGTCACCGCCAGCGTGCGTCCCCCTCTCCATCCCCCCCCACCCTACCCCCCCCGCCTCCTCTCCCACCCCCCCCCCGCCCCCAGCGGCGCCGGCCTCACGACTCCCTTCGCTCCCGTAAGCCTGCCGTCAGGCCCTACCGTCAGCTTGGGCGCGTACACCAGCCCCAGTTTCCTCATGCGGTCCGACGGCCCACGCCCCGGCCTGTATTTGCCGGTGGTTTCGTCGAAGTCCGGCGTACCCCCCGTCCAGTACTTTGCCTTGCCATCCGCATCGTGATCGCTCCACTCCGGCGGCGGCTTCGACCACGGTGCCACCTCAGTTCTGTCCGTCGCGCCCTTCAACTTCGCCTCTTTCTCCTTCGCCGCCGCCCGCAGTTTTGCCTTCAAATGCCGTACGCGCAGCGCCGCCAGCCTGGCGGCAGGCCCCGCAGCGGGTTCAGGTACTCCCGCGCCCTGTTGCTCTTGAGTCTGTAGATTCCCGCCGCCATCCCACCCTCCACAGCACGCAGAAAATCAACATCCCGCCGGCCGGAATCCCCGCTTGACCCCTACCTCTCAACGGAATAACCTGCCCTTGTTGCCCGCCACGCATGCCCACATGTAACACACGTTATTGATCCTTAGTACGCCACTTGATCGGCCCCGCTATGGCTCAGAAGACCAACGTGAACCCTTGAACGGCAGCATAGGGCGTGATGGTTTGCACGCCACGGTGTCTTGACTCTGCTTATTGTGATCCTCATGAAGATGTTGGCAGCATGGGAGAGAGAGGGAATGAATGATTCTATCGGTTTTCCACTGCTGAGGACGGCTGCTGATCAGCACGTGCGAGAGGGCAACGGAAACAGAAACAACCGTGCGAATGACGCAATCCAACAACAACGTAGCTGTGCCCTGATGTATGCCTTGCTGCGGAGTCTCGGTGTATTGCTTTCGCCTTCTGGACTGCTCCTGATATGCCTCGTTCTCCCGATGGTGGCGTGTGGTGAGGTGTGCTTCAGTCACCCAGAAATCAAGGATATCAACGGGAACATCCTGCGTGTTGGGTCAATTGAGCGTATCGCGGCAGACGGCAGCCCAAGCACTGTGGTTTCTGGCTTATGTGCGCCTAGCGGCTTGGCCCTAGACGCGGACAGGAACCTATACTACGGCAACGTCACATACGATGCCCCAAGAGTACAAGTGGAACTGTTCAAGAGAACCCCGGCGGGTTCGGTGACGAGTTACGGTACGGTCGTGGATACCTCCACGGGACGGCTGCCGGGGGATGGAGAAGCGGCCTTTCAAGTCGTCGTCTCCGCGACCGGGGATCTATATTACGGTCACCCACAGATCAAGGATATCAACGGGAACATCCTGCGCGTTGGGTCTATTGAGCGTATCGCGGCAGATGGCAGGAGGAGCACTGTGATTTCTGGCTTATGTGCGCCTAGCGGCTTGGCCCTAGACGCGAACGGGAACCTCTACTACGGCAATGTCACATACGATGCCCCAAGAGTACAAGTGGAGCTGTTCAAGAGAACCCCCGCGGGTTCGGTGACGAGTTATGGTACGGTCGTGGATACGTCCACGGGTTGGCTGCCGGGGCGTGGCGAAGCGGCCTTTCAAGTCGTCGTCGCCGCGACGGGGGATCTCTACTACAATCACCCGCAGATCGAGGATATCAACGGGAACATCCTGCGCGTTGGGTCTATCAAGCGCATCGCGGCAGACGGCAGTAGGAGCACTGTGGTTTCCGGCTTGTGTGCGCCCAGCGGCTTGGCCCTAGACGCGAACGGGAGCCTGTACTACGCTAATGTCATATACGATGCCCCAAGAGTACAAGTGGAGCTGTTCAAGAGAACCACCGCGGGTTCGGTGACGAGTTACGGTACGGTCGTGGATACAACATCCACAGGTTGGCTGCCGGGCTACTATGGTCGATACTCTGCATTCCATGTTGTCTCGGACACTCGGAAATATGCACTCGTCGTCGGCATTGACCATTATCTAAATGGGCAACCTACCGATTTGTCAAGTTGCGTAAACGATGCAGAGGGGATTAACTGCCGCATTCGTTCGTCTCCTCAACTCTGGAACGCCACCGATATCACGGTCTTACATGATGGAGATGCAACACACGCACGTATTAGGGATGAATTGAATCGTCTGGCGCGGATTGCGACGGCTGACGACATCGTGTTCTTCTATCAATCAAGTCATGGTGGTTGGACATTCGGCACACATATGGCTACCATTTGGGCATATGATCAGGACTACCTAGACTCGGAACTCGCTAACGATCTTGCGCTCTTTCCCGATGGGTGTACCATCGTGATTGTTCTCGATACTTGTTACTCGGGCGGCATGGCCGAAACCATGGCCCTCGGCGGCAGCAGCATTCCACCCCAATGGAACTTTGCACAAGCCGTCATGTCGCGAATGAAAGACGCAATGTCTTCGAAGTCGGGAGACCTTGAGGCAACATCATTGGGCAAGCCATCCATTGGGTGGATCACAGCTTGTGACTGGGATCAAACGTCCCGCGCCGGCCAGGTGTACAGCCTCTTTACAGGATACTTGCTTCGCGGCTTTCATGATGGGGACGCAAATCGGGATCAGCGTATATCATTCAGTGAACTGTTCGACTATACAAAGCCTCTAACAGTTGCCTCCGATGCAAATCAGGTTCCGCAAATCCTCGATGCTGCTGGTGTTCTTTGCCAAGTCATTGCCGGAGTCAGGTCTTTGGCTTCGGGCATGGCCTACGGAGGGCCGCTTGGCGCGCGGAAATCTGTGTGGTGTTCAACCCGTGACGCCTCATGGTTTACGCAGACCAACACGACTTATAGCTCATTGCCTGCAGTCCAGAGCGCACCGATTCCTGACTTCGGAATATCTCAGATGGAATCCGCTTTTGAGGGTTTTGGCTCAATCTCGTTTTGGTACAAGGTGTCCTCGCAAACGAACGCGGACTTCTTCGATGTTGATATCGACGGAACCAACCTTCTGCATCTTTCTGGAGAAATACCATGGACTCAGTACTCAACCTTGCTGACAACTGGGCGTCATGTCGTTTGCTGGTCTTACGTCAAGGACAGCAGCAATACAGTTGCCTCTGACTGCGCATGGGTTGGCGAGGTCTCCTGGCTGCCACAGGACAGCGATTGTGACAGCATCCCTGACTGGTGGATGCAAAGGGAATTCGCGCATGCAACGGGTTTAAGCAACGACAATTCCCGTGCCTCCGATGACGCCGACGGAGATGGTGTCGACAACGCCTCCGAATATGCGGCCGATACCGATCCGAACGACAGGGACTCATACCTGCGAGTCAACGTGTTATCGAAAGCAAGCGATGGGCTTACGATGCAGTGTCAAGGGGGAGTCACAGCGTGGCAATTGGTCGAGCGTAGTACGGACCTGCGACATTGGACCCCGTTCGTCACGAATGTTCCTCCTGTTTCGGTGATCTACCCAATTACAGTCCCTACAACCGAGTCCAAACAGTTCTATCGGTTGCGGGTCGAGGAGTAAGGCGCCGACATAACGGAGCGGGGCAGCACGCCCACTTCCAGCAAAGCGCTCCTCGCCTGCAACTTGCCCGCGGACGGGCAGATTGAGGGTGAGCGTCGACGTCACCCTCCCAACTCCCGCTCCGCCCGCCACACCTGCCGCCGCATCCTGACCCCTCTGCCGACACCCACCCGCAGCATGTTCCCGCAGTTCTCCCTCTCCCAGCGCCGGTGGTTCGCCAGTGCCAGCGCCATCACGCAGTCATCGTGGTATCTCTCCGTCGCCCCAATCTCATACCGCTTCAACTCCGCCGTGAGGACCTCCCAGTTCTCACGCCGCGCCTCCGCGCCTCCGCGTGCACAATCTGTCCCTTCAGCCTTCAGCCTTCAACCTTTCGCTCGTCCAAGACGCCGCGAAACCACAGTCAAGCCAGCCCGCCACATCATTCCCATTGCCCCCGAGCCAAATCGTCCGTGTTCGTCCCTTCCGGGGCATTTCATTCCCTTCTTGCCTGCAAACGCGCGCTGAAACGTGTTGACACCCGCCGAATGCACATGGTAAAGGTCCACCTAGGTGTGGCTGTGATCCACACCACGTGGATCGCGGTCGCTCGCTCACAGAATGTCTGCAGGCACACAACAACAGAGGAGACTCGGATGAAAGCAGGAAGCAGTAGCCGACGGATCGGTGCGACAATGACGCTCGCGTTATTGACTGCGGCAACACTGGTAGCTGCGCCAGTGCAGCGCGACACTGCTTTCCGCGCGGCGAGTGCTGAACTGCCCACCTTCTTCCCCGGGACGTGGCAATCAGCGGGGGAAGTCGCTATGTACAACCTGTCCGGCGAGACCGTCGCATACACATTCATCTTCGCCCGTCAAAACACCAATGCGGGTGAACCGGCGCAAGAGAGGGAGCCTGCCGCATTTGTTGCGAAGGCACGCGAACGGTTGGCCGCAAATGGAAAGACGGTGACCGGCGACGCCGCCGAACTCTATGGGGAGAGTCTTTTCGCCTCCATTGTCATTAGCGCCGTTGACACCGAACCTCCGGTTCTTCGCTGTTTTCTGGGTCTGCCGCCGCATCTGGTAAAGGAACGCGATGCGTTGGCCCTGGCTTCCAAAGGCGGTGGTGCTGGAATCTGGCGTGTGCGTCACT
>JAQULY010000101.1 GCA_028718445.1 Kiritimatiellia bacterium | reverse complement strand
CTGCGGTGCGCCTTCCAGTTCGCCAGCGCGGGCGCCGCCGCGCCGGCGGCGCCCGAGGCGCTGCCTTCCCGCACGGCGCTGCGGCTTTCGCCGGCGGACGACAACGTGCTCTGCGTGCTGGAGGACATCGCCGAGAACGGCCTCAAGGGGACGCTGACGATGAAACGCGCCGACTTCCTGAATGTCGTGGAAGTCTGCCGCGATCGCGCGCTTTCCGTGGCGGGCGGCCAGGCACTGGAGCTCCACAGCCAGCCGTTGCGCATGCATGTGCGCATGGACCTGGATCGCGAGAACGGCGAATTGCTGCTCTTCGCCCACACCGAGCTGCCGTTCATGCGCGCCGGCGAGTTCCCGGCGTATCTGGTCGAGGGCAGCAAGTGCTGGGCGTTTGGCGCGGGCCATCTCTGGCCCGTGACTCCCGTGCTGCCGCTGCCCTACCACGGACTCTATCGCGAGCCCGTCGTGATTTCGCGGACCGCCGTGATCGGCTTCCTCGAACACGAACTGCCGCTGTTGCGCCAGACGGTGCCGCTGGAGTCGGATATCACGCCCGACCTGTTCAGCGTGACGCCGGGCGAGCCGCGGTTCGTGCTGACGTTGCGCGGCAGCCCCGCCTCGCTGTCGGCCGAACTGCAGGCGCGTTACGGCGAGCAGCTTCTGCCGGCCGGTTCGCCGGAGACGCCCGGCGCGGTCTGTCTGCCCGATCCCGAAGATCTGTTGCGTTACCAGACGCGCAACCTGCCGGCCGAGCAGCGCGCGCTGGAGAGTCTCACGGCCGCCGGGTTCGGCGGTTCGCGCGGCGACACGCTCGCACCGGTCACGGGTTCGCGCGAGGTGCTGAATGTGCTCGGCGGCCGGCTGGCCGCCTGGCGTCGCCGCGGCTGGCAGATCAAGCTCGAAGGCCGCGTGCAACCCTTCTTCGAGGGGCTCGACATGGCGCTGCCGGTCGTGCGCGTGGAGGCGCCGGCCGGCGATTCGGGCTGGTTTGATGTCGGCATCGGCTACGAGGCGCCGGGCGGCGGCGCGCTGCCGCAGGGCGAAATCCAGCGCGCCCTGCTGCGGGGCGACAGCTACCTGGAGCACGACGGCCGTACGGTGCTGATTGACCGCGATGCCGTCGAGTCCATGCGCGATGTCTTCAAGGACTGCGAGGGACGCGACGGCAGGGCGCCGGGCCATTTCCAGTTACCCTCCGTCTACGCCCCCTACGTGCAGTCCTCGCTGGCGGCGATAGACGGCATAGATGTCGAGGACCCGCCCGAATGGCGGCGGCGCGCCGAGCAGCAGAACCGCGCGCTGCGCGTGGAGCCTGAGTCGCTTGGAGATTTGGATGGCACGCTGCGTCCCTACCAGAAAGAGGGCGTCTACTGGCTGCGATTTCTGGAGCGCGGGGGCGCCAACGGTATCCTGGCCGACGAAATGGGACTCGGCAAGACGCTGCAAACGCTTGCCTGGCTGCAACTGCCGCGCTGCGCCGCGGAGGCGCAGGGACGCCCCGCGCTGATTGTCTGTCCCACCAGTCTGGTCGAGAACTGGGCGCGCGAAGCCGAACGCTTCACGCCGCGGCTCAAGTGCCTGTTGATGTCGGGCGGACGCCGGCACGACCTGTGGGAAGATGTTCCGTCCAGCAACCTGGTCATCACCTCGTATGCGCTGCTGCGCCGCGACCTCGAACGCTACCTGGAGACGCCCTTCGCCGCGATCGTGCTGGACGAGGCGCAGCACATCAAAAACCGCGCCACCCAGAACGCGGTCGCGGCCAAGCAGCTCAAAGCCGCCAGCAAGCTGGTGCTGACCGGTACGCCGGTGGAGAACGGCGTGGCCGACCTATGGTCCATCATGGATTTCCTGATGCCGGGATACCTGGGCATGTACGACGCGTTCCGGCTGCATTACGAACAGCCGATCGCGCAGGGCGACCGCGAGGGCGAAGTGGCCCAGACGCGTCTGCGCCGCAAACTGCACCCCTTCCTCTTGCGGCGCCTGAAGCGCGATGTGGCCAGGGATCTGCCCGAGAAGATACAGTCCACCTCCTTCTCGACGCTGACCGTGGCGCAACAGCGCGTCTACAACACCTTGCTGCAGGATTTCCGCCAGCGCATCGGCGACATGGTGGCGTCCAAGGGCTTCGAGCGTTGCCGCATGGAGATCCTGGCCATTCTGTTGCGGCTGCGGCAAGTGTGCTGTCATCTCGAGCTGCTGCCGCGCGAACTGCGCGGCGCGGAGGCGGCGGAGGAGCCGTCCGCCAAGATGGAGCAGTTCTTCGAGATTCTGGACGAAGCCGTTGACGGCGGGCACCGCATGCTGGTCTTCAGCCAGTTTGTCGGCATGCTGAAACTGCTGCGCGGCGAGCTTGAACGCCGCGGCATCGAGCACTGCTATCTGGACGGCGAGACGCGCGAGCGCATGGCGGAGGTGCAGCGCTTCAACCTGCAGCGCGCGATACCGTTGTTCTTGATCAGCCTGAAGGCCGGCGGCACCGGGCTGAACCTGACCGGAGCCGACATGGTTGTGCATTTCGACCCTTGGTGGAATCCCGCCGTTGAGGACCAGGCCACTGACCGCGCGCACCGCATCGGGCAGAAGCGCACGGTCTGCAGCATCAAGCTGATCGCCGAGCACACCGTCGAGGAGAAGGTGCTGGCGCTGCAGCAGCGCAAACAGGCGATCATCCAGGCCACCGTCGGCACACGCGACGAGGCCGTGATGCAGGCGCTCACCTGGGAAGATGTCCAGGAACTGCTGCGGTAGGCTTAAGCCTGAAGGCTGAAGGCTGTAGGCTGAAGGGGCAGTCGGCAGTAGGCAATCCGGTCGACGATTACGGACGACGATTACGGCAAACGAGGAGACACTTCCCAATCGTCAACCGTAATCGTCGCCCGTAATCGTCAACCGAAATGGACAGACAAAGGGCGGAGGAAGCCGGGATGAGGCTGAGGAGGGCAGGTCGGAGGGCAGTCGGCAGTCGGCGGAGCGCGGGACACACTTAACCGCCTACACTTAACCGGATACGCTTACCCGGATCGTCTTACACGAAGCCGGGGGATCGCTTGGGGTGCGGGTTTTCTCCGAGTACAAACCGCAGATTGCCGAATAATGATTTAAGAATCATGAAGGGAAGAGTCTGTAGTGAGGCTACGCAATTGACTTCGATATTCTGCGGTTCGATATTCGGCAATCTGCGGTTCGACGCCGAAAGCTCACAACTCTCCCTTGGCGTTTGGCTCCGGCGTCACCACGACATCCTCGTCCATCTTCCAGACCAGCTCCGGCGCCGCCACGTTCCGTCCGTTGATGCGCCAGGCGGAGGCGACGTCCGCGGGAGCGATGCGCACGGTGGCGCCGGCGGGATACCAACCTTCATAGGGGCCGGTTTTGGCATGCCCGTCAACGCTGTACCGGAAACCGTCCGGCGCTTCCACGCGGCACGTGTGAAAGCTCCCGAGGCGCAGGAACTGCGTCATGCCCTCGATCAGCACGCGCGGGCGTGCGCGGAAGAAGGCACGGTAGGCGGCAATGGTCTTTTCCGCATCCATTCCGCCGGATTGCGCCAGTTGCTCGTAGTAGGTTACGCGCGCCTGCAACCACTCGGGCGTGATGCGATGATTGAGCGTATCCGTCACCAGGGTTGCGAACTCCGCGCGGTAGGCCGGATCTTCGTCAATCAGCCGCGTGAAGATCACCGAGCGGGCATCGCCGCCCATCAACCAGTACTCGTGGCGGCGGTCGCCGGGCCTGACCACCAGCAGTTCCCAGGATGGCTTGAGCCACGGCTGGTTGGTGGGGGCGACACCGTAGGGATCCCAGAAGCTGTGATCCATGTCCCAGTTGATCCAGCGCCAGCGTGGCGAAGCTTCCTGACGATCCAGCACGGCCGCGCCCTGGAAGGTGTCGGTAAATCCGCAAAAGGCGGCCGCGAGCGCGAAGCGCGAGAGGTTGTCCAGATCCACCTGCGCGCGGATCGCCTCCGGCGTCAGCGGATGGTCCCGATGCAGCAGCGCCATGTGCAGGCCGCCATATAGATGCAGCGATTCCGGTTCGCGCGCGGCCTTGAAGATATGCATGACGAAGTCCTTGTGTCCGGTGCGGCGGACCCAGAGCTGCCGGTTGACGCGTTCGCAGAGAAAGCGGACGCCCTGCGGCTGGCCGTTGAGTTCGAACAGGATCGGCGCGGCGTGGGGGACGAGGCAGCCGATCTGGCGCGCGACGTCGTAGGCCAGGCAGGCGACAAAGGGCACGTGTCCGGGCCAGTCGGCGTGCACGATGGCCTCGTCAATGGACGGCGGCGACGGACCCAGCAAACCGCCGTGATCGAAGGCGCTGTCACCGTACTCGTCGCGGAAGTAGACGCGGAAGTTGCGTTCGCCCGAGAATCGGCTGGTGCCGCCGTGCAGCCGCACGCCCACGCGCGTATGTTCGCGGATGCGGCCTGTGCCGTCGCGCAGTGTCAGGACAGCCGGACGTTCCCACTCGCGACCGTGTCCTCTGGGATTGCGCAGTATGCCCCATGGACGCTCCCACAAGTCACCGTCCCGTACGCGCAACGACAGCAGCGGCCAGCCGGGACGGCCGGCGTTTGCGAGCGGCGGCGGCGTAAGCGAAGGCATGGAGTCTTCCAGCAGCATGGCGGGCCAGGCGGGGTAGGGGGTGTAGAGCCACTGTCCGACCGAGCGTTTCTTCTGGAAGATATTTTCCGACACGCCGAAGCCTCCATAGGCCGACGGCGGGTATTCGCCCTTGTTGCGCACGGGTTGGAACAGGCGCGCATCGCGCACAATCCTGCCCATCGTGCCATACCTGAGTAGCGCTGTCGGCACGGCCGGGCACTGCAACGTGTCGCGCAGCCGGCGCAGCGCGCCGTGGCGCTCCACCGCCAGGCTGAGCAGCAGGCAGAGCGCCAAGCCGGCCGCGAGCGGCCAGTCACGCCAGTATGCGTGGCGGTTCACGGAGTGCGTCTCACGTTTCGGCGTCGGGATTGCTGAAGAAACTGGCGCGCGCCTCCGGCGCCACGGTCGCGAGTTCTCCCAGCAACGCCATGGGGTCGCCCGACGCGCCTTGCACGCGATAGGCCAGGTGGGTCTCCTCGCCATGTTCGGACAGGCTGTCGAGGCGGCTGCCCTGAAAGGCGCGGGCAACGGCCTCCGTGATCGCGCGTCCCTGCGTGCGATGACGCGACGTCGGCAGCACCACCGTCAGCAGTCCCGTGACCGTCGGCGCGCCGATCCAGCGCTGCAGCGCGCGCTGCGCCAGAATGCCGGCCACGGCGACGATCAGAATGATGCTCAGAAAATAAACGTTGAAGGTTGCGCAGCAGAGCGAAGTGGCGATCACCAGCATGATGAAGCCGATCTCCTCCGGCTCCTTGACGGGCGTGCGGAAGCGCACGATGGACAACGCGCCCAGCAAGCCGAGCGAAAGCGGGAGCGAGAACTGGATGGTGATGAAGATCGAGGTGACCGAAACCCCCAGCAGCGGGAAGGCGCGATGCACCATGCTGCCGGCGGCGCGGCTCTTGAAGAAGCGCGCATAGATCCAGGAGATGAACATTGCGCACAGCAGTGAAACCGCGACCGCCAGCAGCAGCGGCCAGAAGCCGGCCTCCTGCATTTTGCGTCCGCCCAGTCCCCACGTGGTCAGCCATTGCGTTTGCATCGTTCTTGCCTCGTTAGTTGATGTCTGCATCGCCCAGCATGCGCCGGCAACATTCCCGGTACTTGGAAAACGAACCGCGCACGCAGCCCATATCCGTCAAAGGCGCCAGCGCGGGCGGCAACTCGGGCAGATGGCCTTTGAGTTCCACAACGGCCTGTGGCAGATAGGCCGGCCACGGCTGTGCGGGCCGCACGCCGACGTGGCGCTCCGCGCAGATGTCGAAGTCAACGGAGACGCGCGTGGTCGTGGCGCGCTCCACGAAGCGCTGACGCCGGTAGGCGATCGCGATCAGCGGCCTGACCGTGCCGGGCAGGGCGACGCCGCGCGCGGTCAGCAGGTCGTTGACCTCCAGCCAGCGCGGGTGTCGCAGGTCGGCGCGCTCGATCCAGCCCACCGGAAAAGGCGATTCCAGGCGCAGCTTGCGGCGCGTGGCGCCCTCGCGCCACTTGACCTCCAGGAACGCGCGCGCGCCGGGCGCGCCAGTGTGGAAATCGCGGTACCACCGCAC
This sequence comes from Kiritimatiellia bacterium, assembly GCA_028718445.1. Taxonomy (GTDB): domain Bacteria; phylum Verrucomicrobiota; class Kiritimatiellia; order RFP12; family JAAYLN01; genus JAQULY01. The sequence continues at coordinate 7,364 of JAQULY010000101.1, read as the reverse complement.
GCGCACCTTGGTCTTGAGGAAATCGCTGTTCGTCTTGGCGGCCAGGAAACCGCGGTCCTGGGTGTCGAAATAGACGCTCGCTACCCGTCCGTCCGGGAAGAGGCCATCACGGGCGCAGCGGCAATGCAGCCACGCCGCCAGCTTGCGCGCCTGTGTGTTGGCGGTCGTGAACTTGAGCTCCTGTTCCCAGATGGACACAGACGCGTATGTTGCGCGTGTCGGGGCGCAAAGGCAAGCCCATGCAAATCGCTCATGCAAATCCCTGTTGACGGCACGGGAGGCAGGCGATATTGTCAAACTCCCTCATGAAGCGGGAAAGGGTAGCGGCAAGGCGTCGCGACGTATTCCGCGGAGGTTGATAGCTTATGTCGAACACGGAACGTCAGTCCAAGACCAGCCGGGAACCGACCAAGGGATGCATCATTGAGGCGGATAGCCTGGCCCTGGGCAGCATCGGCAGGGTCCACGAGATCTGCGAGCGCCACCTGGCCAAGAGCGGCATCAAGCTCGACCCCGGGCTTTTTGGGCGTTTCCTGTTGGGCGCTTATCTCGAGAATGGCATGAACCGTCTGATGCAATTCGTCGGGCGCGGCAGCGCCGCCGAGATCTCGCATGCGGTGCGCGAGGAGTACCTGACGGCGTTGGCAGGCGCCACCGTGGCGGCCGATGCGCCGATCGTCAAACTGGTCGCGAAACTGTCCGCCAGCCAGGTGCGGGTCGGTCTGCTGACGCGGCTGGATGCCGACAAGGCGGCCACGGCGCTGGCGCCGCTGCTGGGCGGCGAGCACACGGAGCTGTTGCCGGAAGCGCAGCACGCGCTCGTGGGCGGTTTCTCCTGGGACGTGTGGCGGCGCAGCGCCGAGAAGCTTCAGATGCAGGAAAATCTCTGCATGGCCTTGGTGGCAAGCGCGGCGTCGGGCAAAGCGGCGTTGGCCGCGGGGTTGCAGGTTGTGGCCGTGTCCGATCCGATGACGGCGCACCAGGATTTCGGCGGCGCGAGCTTTGTCTTCGACGGGTGGTCGGCTGAAGTCCTACCGGCCGTCATGCAGACGCTGCGCCTCGAGTAGGCGCGCATGCGCCCACGCGGGATGGACGATGGCCGGTAACGCTATCTGCCAGGCTGGGGACGAGCCACCGGCCGTCGCAAGGATGTCCGGGATCGAGCGGTTGTGCTCCATTCTGGCGCGCTTGCGCGGCCCGGACGGTTGTCCCTGGGACCGCGAACAGACGCTCGAATCGCTGAAGACCTGCCTGCTCGAGGAGACCTATGAGCTGCTCGACGTCATGAGCGGCGCCGACCGCGACGCGCATGCCGAGGAGCTGGGCGATGTCCTGCTGCAGGTGGCGTTGCAGGCGCGGTTGCGTGAAGAGGCCGGCGACTTCAACCTCGACGATGTCGCCCGACGGCTATCCGACAAGCTGATCCGCAGGCATCCGCACGTCTTCGGGGAGGCCGCCGTGGCAGGCACCGACGAAGTGCTGCGCAACTGGGAACGCATCAAGCGCGACGAGTGCGGCCGGCGGGCCGCGCCGCGTTCGGCCTTGGAAGGCGTACCGGCGGCGCTACCGGCCCTGTTGCGCGCGCAGCGCGTGCAGGCCAAGGCGGCGCGCGTGGGCTTCGACTGGCCGGACCGCGACGGTCCGGAGCGCAAGCTGGCTGAGGAGTTGGACGAGTTGCGGGTCGCGGTGGCCGCCGGCGAGCGCGCCGCCATGGCGCACGAGATGGGCGATGTACTCTTCTCGCTCGTCAACCTGTGCCGTTTTCTGGAGATAGACGCCGAGGAGGCGCTGCGCGGATCCGTCCTGCGTTTTTCCAGCCGGTTCCGCGCGGTCGAACAGCACGTGCACGCCAGCGGGCGTGAAATGCGCGACCATTCGCTGGCGGAACTGGATGCGATCTGGGAGCGCGTCAAGCGCGAGTCCGCTACGGCTTCGGCAGGCTCGCCATCTCGCGCTTGATGATCTCCGTCAGGGCGGCGTTCTGTTCGCCCTGCAGCGCCTTCTCGTAATAGCCGCGCGCCTCGGCGTAGGCCTTGGCAGCTTCCGCGGCATCAGGAATGGCGGCCAGGATGTCGCCGATGCGCTTGGCGTTGCGGCCCAGGATCATGGACTTGCTATGCACCAGGCCAGTGGCCGGATCGCTGGTATCCTCGTCCTTGGCGGTGGCGATGGTGGCCATGAACTCACGGAAGTACTTGACGGCCTCGCGCGGCTTGTTGGTTTTCAAAGCTTGGTGCGCCTTGACCTTGCTGATGGCCATGGCATGCCAGGAGGCGTCGCGGCCGGGCATGCCCGTTTGCAGCATGTTCAGCGCCGTGTCGTAATCTTCCAGCACGAAACTGGCGTCGAGCACCATGGTCCGGATCTGGTTGCGGGTCTCATCGTCGGCCGCCAGAGGCGCGAACGTCTGCCCCAGGTCTTTCATGGGCGCGACGATGGCGGGCTTGTCGATCAGTTCGTAGAAATGGCGCAGGAAGAGGTTGCAGAGCTGGCGCGGCGGCAGCTTGGCGCGATGGAGCGCTTCCAGCCGCACCGGCAGGGCGGCCTGATCGCCGGCCATGGCGTTGTCGGTCCACTGACGGGCGGCGAATTCCATCGACTGGGGCTTGTCGGCGTGACTGGCGATGATGGCGCCGCAGATGCCGTCAGCCATGGCGACCTGTCCGGCCTTGGTCATGGGCGGGAGGATCAGGCGCAGCAGCCGCTGCAACTGGTCGTCCGGCAGTGTCTCCGCGGCCTTGGGGAAGGCGGCCTGCAGCGCCGTCCAATCAGCCTTCGCGACCAGCAGGCGCAGGTTGGTGAGCAGCAACAGATGACGCGTGTCGGCATCGCTCGTGACGCTCTGCGAAGCCAACTGCACGATCTTCTCGACTTCCGGCAGTCGCTGGCCGTCAAAGAGCGCGTCGAGCGCGCGCGAGACGATGCCGATCGCGCCGTTCGCCGGCGCCTCTTTCAGCAGTTGTCCGATGATCGCGAGCGTTTTGGCCTCGTTGCGCTGTTGGATGTAGGCCAGCAGGTTCCATTCGCGCTTGTTGCGCCGGATCTCGGGCGGGAGCGACGGTATGGCCAGGATCTCCTCGGTCCACGCCGCCACATCGGCCGGCGTTCCGCGCTCGCACAGGTATCCGTAAACCAGCCCCATGGCGCCGAGCGCCAGGTTTTGATCGTTGCGGTAGACATCGCGCATGCGCGCCTTGGCATCTTCGAGCTTGTCGGTCATGAGCATGAACCGCACAACGCCGTTGAATATATGCTGGCGGTAGTCGGCCAGTTTCGGATCTTTCAGACTGGCTTCCAGTTCGGTCAGGGCTTCGTTGGTCTTGCCGCTGGTCATCAGATCGTTGACCTTCATGAAGACCATGCCGATGGGGTCCTCGATCATGCCGGGCGGCTGCGTCCCGGGCGCCGGTTCGGCTTGCTTGGCTTTGGGTTTGCCGCAGGATGACGTCAGCAAGGCGAGGCAGGCGCACACGCAAACCGTCCGCAACGCCACCAGACTCAGAGACAACTTCGCAGAATCCATGTATCCCCCATCTAGTAATAATTGGCGAACCGCGGCTATTGGCAGGCGGCTGCGCCATTAAATTGCGCTAATTTAGCCGCTAGGCCAATGGAATGCAAGCGTGTTTGTGGTCGGAGGTCAGAGGGCGGAAGTGAAAGCGCGTGACACCTAACTGCCTACGCTTAACCGCATTCTCTTACACGCTCAACGCCGAACACTCAACGCGCGGCGATGTGTCTCCTCGTTTGCCGTAATCGTCGCCCGCAATCGTCGACCGGACCATCGCGTCAGATTTTCCTAACGCTCTGGACAGTTCCGTCGTGTAAGACGAACCGGTTAAGTGTATCCGGTGAAGAGTAGGCGGTTAAGTGTCGCGCGCTTCACCAAAGCCGACCTCGGACCTCAGACCTCCGACCTCTCGGCTTCCTCCCCCCATTCTCTGTCCATTTCGGTTGACGATTACAGGCGACGATTACGGTTGACGATTTGTAGGTATCCCCTCGTCTGCCGTGCACCTCGCGGTCACTTGGGGGAGTGCGGCGGGAGGCCATCCGGATAGTAGCGTCGTTTCCAGGTGGACGGCGTTCCCGGGGGCAGCAGATGATCGTCAATGCGATAGAGGGAATTGCGGGGCGGTTCGTTCGGTTGGGGCGCGTCCTTGCCTGCGCGCACGTCTGACGGCAGGACGCCCAGGTGTCGGTGAAAGAGACGTATGAACGCCTGGGTGCTGGCGAAACCAAGGCTGAGAGCGATGCTCTTGACCGGCTCCTCGGTGCCGCGCAACAGGCGGACGGCCTCGCGTAGCCGCACAGTCGTGTGGTAGGCCTTGGGCGTGACCCCGAAGCGGCGGTGGAAGGCGCGGATGAAATAGGCCGGCGACAGGCACATTTCGCGCGCCAGTTGCTCCACCCGGCACTCGGCGCCAATGCCGGCGTCCAGCCGCAGGCGCACGCGTTGCCACACGTCCATGCGCGCGCTGACATCCGGGTCCGGCTTGAGCACCGTGGCAATGATGGCCAGCATCTCGTAGACGGCGGCACGCAAGCGCAGTCGGTGCGCTGAACCGGTCTGCGTGATCTCCAGGCAGAACGTATCGAATACGCGCCGCATCTCGGCGAAGGCTTTTCCCAGCGGGATCAAGGGGGGCAAGAGGCCGTATTCGTCGAGCAATGGCGTGCTGCGGTGTCGGGGTGGCGGAGCGAAGTCAATGTGCGCCTGATGGAATACGGCCGGTCCTTTGATACTGTGTTCTTGCATGCCGGCCGGACGGAAGCAGAGCAGATCGCCCGGCTTTGCCCGGAACTCGCCCAGCGGCGTCCTGGCGCTGAGACAGCCGGACTCGATCAGCATCATCTGGTGTCCTGGCGTACGGTAGTGATGCCACTCCTTATGGTTCCATTGCAGGCAACTGGCCAGGCGCACGGCAGGCGATAGCTGGTCGAGCGTCAGGACACGATTGGGCGCGCGTGCTGCCATGACCCGTCGAATTCTAGCAGGAAGCCGCCATCGCGCAAGGTACGACGGTAAAGTCAACTTTGTTCCATCGTTTCGCCGGTTTTGTCCGGTCAAAGAGCTTGAGTGCAGGGCGCGGGCGGCTAAACTAAGCCTTGACAGCGAGTGCTAACTTAAGGAGACAAAACATGACACGTTCATTTGGAAATGCTGTTGTCGTTTCCGCAGTGTCGTTGCTGGTCGGGCTATCGGCCATGGATCCCGCCGCGGCTGCGGGCGTCCCCATGGATGACCTGACGTTGTGGCTGAAGGCGGACGGGCTAAGCGGTTTGACCGAAGGTCAACGCGTAACCCAGTGGGCTGACTCCAGCGGCGCGTCTCACGATGTGGCCGCGATGAGTATTGGACCAACGTACCGGACCAATGTGCTGAACGGACTGCCGGTCGTGCGTTTCGCCAACGACACGGCCGAAGCCATGACGGCGTCGCTGGGCGCGTTCACAAGCCCGGTGACGGTATTCGCCGTGGCGCGCTTCGCGCAACTGCACCAAGCGAGCAGCGATTACGATTTCTTTGTAAATCTGGGCGGAGGCTACCCGGCCGCATCGGGCGCCAACGTCACCATCTCTCGTTCCGAGGGTGGCGGCGACTACTATTACATTTACAGTGGCGAGAACTACTGGGGCCCCAAGTTGCGCGGTCAGGAGTGGCTGATCCTGACGCAGGTGAACGACACGACCGCTGAGCCGCACAAGCTCTGGGTTGACGGCCTGTCACAGACGGTGGGCCAGTACAGCTACACCCTCTCGCTCAACGGAAATTTCATGCTCAGCGGCCTCCCCACCGGCCCCAGCAGCTTGGTGCATGCTTTCGATGGCGACGTGGCCGAGGTCTTGGTCTGGAAGCGTCTGTTGTCCGCCGAGGAATTGTCTCAGGTGGGACAATACCTGACGGAGAAGTGGGGCCTTCTCACCGCTTACTCTGCCCTGTATGCCAACCCGCCCACTCCCATGACCACCAACCTGGTGCTGTGGCTGGACGCCGCCGATCTGGATGGCGACGGCGCGTCGGAGGGTTTCGACGAGTCCGGGGTGGATGGGGCCTTCGTTACGCAGTGGGTGGACAAGGCGACGGCCTATGTGGCGGGCGATGGCGCTCAGAACGCAGTGCAGACGACGGCGGGCGTGCAGCCTGGCTATACGCCCTTCGGGCTGAACAGCAAGCCGTCCGTAACGTTTACTGCCGCAAACGCAACCTACCTGCAGACGCCGACGTTCACGGCCGAGTTGAACCCTCCCGTTCACGTCTTCGCCGTCTGGAAGGGGCCTGCAGCGGGAAACCAGATTCTTGTGGACGGGCTGGACGCAAACCATCGGGATGTGCTCTACCTGGCCGGCGATCCCGCCACGCTCCAGCTTTGGGCCCCCGACGGCGGGGCCTATGGGGGAACAATAGCCTTCGGACGCGGAAAGGTCACGACCGCGCTGTACAAGACCCCCGGCAGCAGTAGCAGCATCCGCGTCAATGGCGTGGATGTCAGCACCGGCGGCAATAGCGGCGGGAACTCGCTCACGGGCGTGATTCTGGGCAAGCGTTTCGAACCCGCCGGCAGCGATCCGTGGGCCTTCCAAGGCGAGCTCCAGGAACTGCTCGTGTACGGCGGGGAACTCGACGCAGTCAAACGCAACTGGGTCGAGAACTACCTGATGGCGAAGTGGTTCACGCCTCCGTCCATTCCCACCAACGACTTGACGCTCTGGGTGAAGGGAGATGCGATGGCCCCGCTGACCAACGGGCAGCGCGTGCTCACATGGATGGACTCCAGCGGCGCGGGGCACGACCTGAAGAATAGCTGGGCGTGGGGTCCCGCCTACGTCGCCAACGGGCTGAACGGCCTACCGATGGCTCATTTTGACGATCACTACTCGACGCCCCTGTATGCGGTGGCGGGAACCATCACGAACCCTGTTACGGTCTTCGCCGTGGCGTATTTCCTGAAAGAGAGTCAGCCCTATAATGACGCGGATTATCTCCTGAACATCGGCGGGGGTTACCCGAGTGCCGTTAACGGCAATCTTTCCATCTCCCGCTATCCCGGGGGAGACAACCGTTACTACTTCTACGGCGGCGGCACCGCCCCCGAAACATACTACTACGGTCCCGTCCTGATTGGGCAGAAGTGGACGATTATGGCCCAGATGAACGACACGACCGCCACCTCGCACAAGTTGTGGGTCAACGGCGTGTCACAGACTGTGGACCAGTACGGCGGCACGCTGACGCTGACGGGGAACGCTGACCGCTCCATTGTGCTCGGCGGCATCCCGACATGGGGGAGTCCGCCGGTTGTTCAACCCTTCCACGGCTGCGTGGCCGAGGTCATGGTCTGGAAACGGGCGCTGTCCGAGAG
>JAQULY010000100.1 GCA_028718445.1 Kiritimatiellia bacterium | reverse complement strand
CAGGATTGGCTCAACCTTTGACCACAACTCATCGGAAATCGTCCAAGATCGTATCGCGTTCATGCCTCCAGAGTGTCGCACATGGCGCGCTGAATGACAATACGTTATTTACGGATAAGCTCTTAGTACCACGTTTTTCAACTCGACGGTGTTGCTGGAGACAGTCCCAGCGACGGTCTCCTTGAATACAAGCCGGTCGCCGAAGAATTCCGCCATGTGGTCCATGGGTACCTGCGAACGCCTGGATGGCCTCAGCGAACACCTCGATGTAGTCGTTATAGCCGCTCTGCTCGAAAAGCGGATGTGGTACGAGTCAATCTGGCTGACTCGCGTAGGGGAATAGGTGCGGGGTTCAGTTTGGACACTGGTATGTGCCAGTTGGAGCATATGGGGAGACGTTCGTAGTCCGGCAGGTAGTTGATCAGCGTGACGCGCGGGCGCGACGGATGCAGCAACGCCGCGAAGGCGGCGGCAAGCGATCCGAGCCCGCGACCGATCAGGCTGACGTCGGTGGCACCGTTGGCCATCAGGAAATCGAGCGTGCGCAGGACGTCGAAAACGCGGCGCCCCAGGTAACTCTGGTCGAGCATGTCGCCCATCGAGGCGTAGAGGAAATCCTGGCCGTAGGACTCAAAAAACCGGGCGAACCGCAGGTTCGCGCCTGCGATTGACCCGTCCCCCGAGGATCGACCGTCACGAAGCCTGGTCGCCGGGCCAACCGCCGATGGCCGGAAGCCGGCGTACGTCGTCGTCGGCCGAAACGTGGCCGACGTAGAGAGTGACCGCGCCTCGGGGAGGGAGCATCGCATCCATGGGGTCGCCGTGGGTCGTCACGATCGCCTCGATGCCGGGTTCCGTTTCGACGGCGAACTGTCCACGAATTCCCTCCTCACCGCCGCCTCCGGCGGAACGTAAGGCGCGATATGGTAGAGCCGGTAGCCCCGACCCGACGTTGAGCAGGCGGCGCGCATCGGCCGCGACGCGTTCCGCCGTCGGCTTGCCGCGTGCCCGTGCCAGTTCCGCGGCCCTTTCGGCCGTGAACTCGAACACCCGGCGGCTGCCGGCGCGGGCCGTCGAGCCGCGAGGCGTCGCCCAGAGCCTCCGCGCCTCAGCCGGTTCGATGCGTCCTTCGGCCGCGTGACCGCCCATGCCCGCTTGCTTCATGAAAAAGGCGTACATGGCCTCGCGATTCTCGATCGAGTGTTGTGAACGCTGGTTCGAAATGACACTTCTTCAGCCGGTATGAAGTGGAACATGTTCTTTGTGTTGTTACAGGCGAACCGCAGAACCAGAACGGTAGCGCGGGACCTATGGGACCGCGCAACCGCCCGACGAACGGAAAGCGGCGGCAGGCCGCCGCAGTCCAAAGCGGCTGCGCCGCTCATGGCTAACCGCATCCAATCCACGCCCAACACAAGGCTCTGGCGATTCCGGTTGACAGGTTTTCTATAGCGCTATAGATTTGGTGGCCGGATGAGCATGACTCGCATTCCTCCGGCCGGCCCCGCGGCCGCGCCGCGCGTGCGGCAGGTCTACGGTGCGCTGCGGCAGCGCATGGCGTCCCTGCGGCCGGGGGCCGCCTTGCCGCCGGTGCCGGAGATCATGCGCGATCTGGCCGCCAGCCAGACGACCGTTGACAAGGCCTACCGCCTGCTGGAGAGCGAGGGACTGATCGAGCGGCAGCGGCGGCGGGGCGTGTTCGTGGCCGACCGGAAGGCAACCGGGGAGATCGCGGTGGTCTTGTCGGATGTCTGCCTGGACAAAGGGGCCTCCCCGGCCTATACGCGGATCTGCGCGCGCCTGCGCCGCAAACTGCATGCCGACAATCCGGGGTGGTCCGTCAAGCTGCATCTGGGCGCGGGAACCGTGCCCGGGCCTGAGCTGCCCGCGACGCTGGACCTGCTTGAACCGACGGTGCTGCCCCGGTTGCGGGGGGTGTTGAGTTTCAACAAGCTCTATGACGTGGAGACGAAACTGGCCGCCGCGAGGGTGCCGGTGGTCTACCTGGGCGCGCGGCATCGCGTTTCCCGCGGGGAACGGCTGGCCGGCGTGGGCAGCGTCATTCTGGATGCCGCGAGGGGATTTCGCGACGGGATCGCCTGCCTGGCCGAGTCCGGGTGCCGCAACGTATGCCTGCTGCATCCCCGTTATGTCGGAACTGCCAGGCCAAGCGTCCCCAGCCTGGTCCCCGGTTGCGCCAAGGACGCGGCCGCGTGCGGGCTCCGTTTCCGCGACGAGTGGATCGGCTATGAAGAAGGCGGTTGGGGCGAACGCCAGGGATACGAGCTGTTCCGGCGCGTCTGGAGCCAGGGAGAACACCCCGACGGCGTGCTGGTGGTTGACGACATCCTCTGCCATGGCGTGTTGCGGGCCATCCAGGAACTGGGACTGGAACTGCCGCGCGATCTGAACCTGGTGACCAACGCCAACCGCGGATTCGACTTCCCCTATCCCCGTCCCGTGACCCGGATCGAATTCGATCTGGATGACGTGGCCGACCGGGCGGCGCGCATGCTCGAAGCGCTGACCGTCGGCCGGACACAGGAACCGCCGGTCGAGTGGGTGCCTGCCAGGCTGGTCATGGGAACGACTTCATCGCGGCCTGCGGGATCGGACGCGGCAACTTCGACCGGCGCGGTGAAGGATCGGCGGAGGGATGTTGTTGGTGCGAAGGGTTCGGACAGGTCCGTCAAGCGGACAGAAAGCGAGGAAACATGAAAAGGAAAGTCGGGCGGGGTTTCGCGGTCCTCATGCCGGCGCTGGCGGCCGGCGCGGCGCTGGCGGGAGCGTGGACGGAACCGTTACGGGTGAACGTGCAGGCGGTCAAGAACAGCGGCCAGATTGCCGCCGCCACAAGAAACGGCAAGCTGGGCATCTACTACCACCAACTGAGCAGCGCCAGCACCTGGGGTCGCTCGTCCTACAACGAATTCAGCTACGTGGTGGGGGCGGATGGACCGTTAACTCACGTCATTACGGACGAAGAAGTCTTCTACACCTACGGGGTGGCTGGAACACAGAACCTGGGCATGGGGTTTGCCACGAACGGGCAACCGGTGTTTGCCTCCCTCCCGTATGCCGATGGCGATGCCGCCAATGTACGGGTCATCCGTCGCTCCGCCGGCGGCACCTATAGTTATACCAATGTGAGCACCACCGCCAACTTCGGCCTGAGCGGCTTTCGCGAGGCTTTCGAGGTGGACGCTTCGAACCATGCGCACTTGGTCTGGTGCAGCGAAGCCGCCGGCACACAGCAGGTGATCTATGCGACCGACAGCAGCGGATCATGGGTCACGAACGTCCTGGCCACGCCCGCTTTTCCGCATCGTATCAAGAACCAGGGGCCGAAACCGGTCCTCGCGCTAACTTCGAACGGGACCGTCCAGGCATCATTATCGGCGGGCACGGCGGCCTTGCCGTCGAGGCCGGAGTTTTACCATGTGGATGGCACCGTCGTGCGCGACACCGGCTTCAGCGCCGGGGGCTCGACGCCCGGCCCGCGGCACGACATCGAGGTGGCGCCCAATGGCGACGTGCTGATCGCGCACGTGACGCAGCTCCCGCTCTACACGAGCGGCAAGTTCACCCTGACGTCCTACAACGGATCGACCTACACGAACAACGATGTGTGCTCCCTGGTCGGGGATGTCCGAAACTACGGATGGTATGGCATCTCGCCCTATCATGATCTCGAGATTGACGGAGAGGGGCGGCCGGCTGTGCTGATCGCGCGTAGCAACTACACGGTCGCCAGCGTCATCACGACCAACTATCTGGAATACTATGTCTATGATGACGGCATGTGGGCGGGCGGCTTGATCCGGACGATTTCATCATCAGACGGTTTGCAGGGGCTGGATCTGGTCTTCGACGAAGCGGGGCGGCCATTCATCGTGTTCAGCGTCAAGGATCTGGATCGGGGAGACACGCTTGCAAACGTCTATTTGATGACCACGCCGACGCCGGGTGGAACGGTACTTGTCATCCGATAGGTACGCCGCGTGATCGGCATCCGCGGGGCATGCTTTCCGTCGCTCCTTACCATGACGACGGTGCGGAATCCGTAATCATATAGCATTTGATCACATCCCTGGACAGGAACAATCGGCATGCATGAAATTAACCGGACATTTCTTCGGCTTGGCGCGACGGCCTGCGCGGCGGCTTTGAGCCTTTCGGGTCTGGCGACGGGCGCGGGGCATCCATTCGGATTGGACGACAACCATCCCTACGGCGTGTTTGGCGATGCGTACGTGACACCGCATGTCAAATGGGCGAAGCCGTTGTCGGGTGGAAAGATCAAGGCGCTGGTCCTCGCGCCGCAGTGGAGCCAGCGCGAGACGGTCGAGCTGTCCCAGCGGCTCGATCTCGATGTCACGCCGTGGATGAGTTCGGGCTTCCGTCATGTCGCGGTGCCGGGTGGCTGGTACATGCTGCCGACGCCGACGGCGCTGATCGATGACTTGCTGCGCCGGTACGCCGCGGCGCGGTTCGACGTGATCGTCGTCGGCAAGCTCGACTGGGCCATGCTGCCCGCGAAGCAGCGGTTCGACCTGATGCGCCAGGTCGCGGACGGCGCCGGCCTGGTCTACGTGTGCCCGCCCGCGACCAACGCGGAGCTGAACCTGGTCTACTCCCGCAAGGCCGCACCCGAAGGCGCCGCATTCATCGCCGGGGGCATCCCATTCGCCGCCCTGCCGCAGCTCAAGCATCTGGCGCCCGACCGCATCGTCCGCGCCGGCTACTTCGGGAAAGGCCGCGTGGTCGCTCTGGATTACGGGCAGGACGTCCCCCTGGAGAAGAATCCCGGCGGCAACCCCCGTGTGGCGGCCGCCTATCCGGCGCTGACGCCGCAATGGGATAATCCCGAACCGGGACGCATCGACGAGGATGAACGTTCCCGGGGTTTCATTCCACCGGATGCGTGCCCCGAGGCGGAGTTCGTGCCCTACGAATACTACCAGTCGCTGGTAGCGCGAGCCGTGGTCTGGGCTAGCGGCAGACTTGGCGAGCCCCGGATCGTCGACGTGGCGCTGCCCGGCACGGTCGCCGACCCCTCCGCGTCGCATGCGGCGCGGGTGACCGCGGCCGCCGTTCCAACCGGCGCCATGCTCAAGGCCGCGGTACGCAGCCGCCACGAGTATGAGCGTGTCTGTGATCTGTTGCCACAGTCCGTCGCCGCCACGAATACGATCACGCTCCCAGCGCTGTCGGCGGGCGACTATTTCCTGGATGTCTGGCTAGCGACGGCCGACGGTGCGGTCCTCGACTGGAGCAGCCGAGCCTTTGCCGTCACGGCGGACATTGCGGTCGACGACCTGGTCCTCGGCGGCACGAACTACAACCGCGGCGCCACGGTGACCGGCGGTGCAACGCTCTCCCGCGCCCTGGCGCCGGGCGAAACGGTGATCGCCTCGCTGGGCGACAACCACGGGCGGGTGATCGGGGAGCAGCCGCTCGTTGCGCGGGGGAACGCCTGTTCGTTCGCGTTCGATCTTGTCCGGCCGCTGACGACCCTGCACCATGTACGCGTGCGCGTGCTGCGGGACGGTCGCGAGGTCTGCTCACGCCGCCTGACCTTTCCCGTGCGCGCCAAGCTCAAGGGGTTCGACGACTTCCACGAGATCGTGTGGAGCAGCGCGGACAACCAGTTCCTGACGCACCAGATGCTGCGCAAACTGGCGCAGGACGACCAGGCGGACGCGATCTATACCGGCTGGCGCGGCGCGACGCATGCGCGCAACATCGCCCTGGCCAACCTCGACATGGTGCCGTATACCGCCAGTTTCGGGCACTTCGGCGGCAAGACGGTGCCCGTGGCGCCCCGGGGCGCATGGGGTCTGCAGAATCTGATGAGCGGCTGCATGAGCCATCCGGAAACGGCAAAATACTTGGACGAGTTCTTCTCCTTGCAGGGGAGCATCTTCGGCCCCTACGGGCCGCTCTCCTGGTCCCATGGCGACGAGTGCTACTATGCCAACCATCCCGACACCTGCTGGTCCGATACCTGTCTGGCGGCGTTCCGCGAGTTTCTGAAGGGGCGGCACACGGGTCTCGACGCGCTCAACGCCGACTGGAAGACAACCTATCGGTCATGGGACGAGGTGATGCCGCTGACCTTCGAGGAGGCCGTCGCGACCGGCCGCTACGCCCCCTGGATCGAGCACCGGCTGGCCCAGCAACTGGTCTGGGCGCGCCACTACGCCTACACCTCGAAGGCGCTATCCGCGCACGATCCGCGCGCGCACGTCGGTTTCGACGGCAACAACGGCTTCAACCTGCCCAACGGCGGCATCAACTGGTGGGTGCTGAAGGACCACGTCGGCGAACTGCACGGCTATATCCGCAACAGCGAGGAGATGGAGATTTTCCGTTCCTTCGCAGGCCCCGGACACCTGAGCGGCATGTGGTACGGCACATATGGCCCCACCTGGCAGATAGGCCCCGCAACGGTCGAATACAACCACTTCTTCCCCTGGTACAGCCTTTTTCACGGATTGAACAGCACGTGGTTCTACGCCATGGGCGCGCCGGGGACGGAATCCGGTTATGCACCCGATTTATCCAACCTGCCGTTCATGCAGGCGAGCCGGGACGCGCTCCGCGACATCCGCGGGGGGATCGGGAAGTTGCTGCTGTCCGCGGCGCGCCAGGCCGACGGGATCGCGATCCACTACTCGGAAGGCTCGCGGCTGGCCGAGGCCCTGATCGGCGGCAAGACCACAGCCCAGCTCGAAGGCGGCATCTCGCTGGCGGGGGCGAGGCCGACCCTCGATGAGTGGTCCGCCAGGATGGCCGACATCAACAAGGCGCTCGAACATGCCGGCCTCCAGTACCGCTATCTGGCCTATGAAGAGGTGGAGGCGGACGCGCTGGTTGCGCGCGGCTACAAGGTTTTCATCATGCCCCAATGCCGGGCGGTGTCGGACCGGGAGGCGGCGGCCATCCGCCGCTTCGTGCAGGGTGGCGGCCTGCTGATTGCCGACGACTTGCCGGGGATTCTCAACGGCCACGGGACGCGGCGGGCAACCAGCGTGCTGGCGGACCTGTTTCCGTCGTCCGGGCCGGGCGTGGTCAACGCCGTCGGCCGCGGCAGGACGGTCCTGATCGGGAATGCGCTCGAAGGCTATGGCTACGCGGCGTTCCGGAACATGAAGGGCTGGCGCCAGCTTGCGGGCCGACACCGGATGCTGGCCGAGCTCATCGCGAAGGAGGCCGGCATCGTTCCGCGCGTGACGGCGGCACCCCGCGGCCAGGAGGAGTTGCCACCCACGGAAACCTTCCGGTTCGTTGCCGGCGGCGCGGAATACGTCGGTCTGCTGCGGGAGTATTTCATGTATGATTTCAAGCCCTATCCGGTCACGGTGCGCCTGCCGCGGAAGGCGCATGTGTACGACATGCGCCGGGGCGCGTACCTGGGGCACACCGACCGGCTGGAAACGGAGTTGGGCTTCGAGGCGCATCTGTACGCCCTGCTTCCCCGCCGGATCAGGACCATACGCGTTGAGGGACCGTCGGCAGCCAAACCCGGCGAGACGAGCGCGTTCACGTTCGCGGTCGGGACCGGCATCTTCCGCGGATCGTCGGCCCCCCGCGTGTACCGGGTCGAGGTTCTGGACCCCGCGGGCAGAACGCTGCCATGGTATGCGGAAAATGTCCTCGCCAGAGAGGGCCGCGGCCAGTACACAATCAACTGGGCGCTGAACGAGCGTCCGGGCCAGTACACGGTTCAAGTCAAGGATGTCGCCTCCGGTGTTTGTGAGAGTAAGAGTGTCGTGATCGGTAATCGGTGATCCGTGAGCGGTGAGCGGTGAGCGGTGATCCTGGATTGGTTAACCGTAAATGATGGTGAATGAAATGCGACATGCGGAAAGTTTTCGGGATCTGGTGGTGTACCAGAAGGCGCGCGAGGTGGCTCGGCGTTTCTTCGCGATATCCAAAGGGTTCCCGAATGAGGAACGATACTCCCTCACGGACCAAGGACGCCGCTCCTCCCGTTCCATCGGCGCACAGATTGCGGAAGCATGGGCAAAACGTGCTTACGAGAAGCACTTTGTGAGCAAGCTGTCCGATGCGGATGGCGAACAGTTGGAGACGCAACACTGGGTGGACGTGGCGTTGGACTGCGGGTACCTGGCTCAGCCGGAACGTGACGAACTGATCGGTGAACTCGAACGCATCGGTCGGATGGTTCAGGCCATGAAGGACAAAGCCGACCTGTTTTGTGGTGCCCCGGCAGGTTATGTCCGTGAAACCACTTTGGAGTTCTTCGCCGATGACCGATGACCGCTCACCGATCACCGATAACCGTGACATGAAAAACCTATCACTCCTACTCTCCCTCGTCTGTACATGCTTCCTTCAAGCCCTGGTCCTGGCCGCCGCGGAGCCCGCCCTGCCATGGTACGCTGCGTTGCGGACCGTCGACGCGCCGGTGATGGACGGGGAACTGAACGATGCCTGCTGGCGCGCGGCCGAGACGACCACGCCATTCGTCGTCATGGGAGGAGGGACCGCGGCACCGGTGGGCACGTCCGGCCGCCTGTGCTGGGACGAGCGGCATCTCTATCTCGCCCTCATGTGCGAGGAGCCGAGCATGGCGCGGATTGAGACCCGCATCGCCGGCGAACAGATCGGCGCTTTCGATGAATCCCTCGAAGTCTTCCTCGACACGTCGGGGCAGCGTGGCAGTTTTGTCCATCTCCTGCTTGGCATCACGGGCGAACGCCGGTCGCTCGCGGGCGGCGTGCCCTCGGAAGGCCTCCAGAACGGCTGGACCGCGAAGGTCAGGCGTTCGACCAACCGCTGGATCGCCGAGCTGGCGATCAGTCTGGCGGTGCTGACGGACCAACCGCCGTCGGCCGACCGGGTCTGGGCGATGAATCTGAACCGCACCCGCTCGGTCGATCCGGGCAGTCCGCAGTACCACTGCTGGTCGGCCACGAGGGGGGCCTTTGCCGAGCCCGACCGGTTCGGCAACCTGATCTTTGCTCCCTACCCGCTCTGGTTGCGCGCCCGTTACACGGCGCTCACCGCCGGGCTGACGGCGGAGATCGCCGACCTGATGATGCGCTACCCGCAGGCATCAGATTCCCTGCGCGACGGCCTCTCCCGACTGGACGGCACGTGGCTGGAGGTTCTGCGGACGATCGAGGCGCCCGGCGCGGATGCGCCGGCCGGCCGTGACGCCATGCGGGCCCGGGCCGACCAGGCGGTCGGGCTCTACGAGGATTTCCTAGGCCGTCTCCGGCTGGCGGTGGTCGGAACCCAGTTCCAATGAAGGATCACCGCTCACGGATCACCGCCTGCCTGCTTCTGTGGCTGCTGGCCACGGCCCAATCGCCGCGCGCGGGTGACGATCTCGAGGCGCTGCGGCATCTGATGGGGCCATTCCCCGGCGTCGGCGTCGCGGTTGAAACGAAGAACACTCCGGGGCAAGCGGGGATTCCACCGCGGCGGACCGACCGCTGGACGTTCGCCACGGGAATCCAGGCGCTGGTCGTCCAATACTCCCGCTTCCTGAATGTGCCGCCGCACTTCTCGGGCAGCCATCCTTCGCTGGCAAGCGGCGAGATGGGGATCGGGCTGGACGGCGGACCGTTCGGGAACTGGTACGCGGGCAACACGATCCGGATTCTCGTGGACGGGATCGACATCATGCAGCGCCGTCCGGCCGACGTGGTCGAGGCGCGGGAAGGCGAGGAGGGGCGGCTGCGGCTGGCCTGGAAACTCGACGGCGGCAGCGAACTCGTGCTGCGATTCACCGTTCCGGAAGGCGGCAGCGTCATCCGCGCGGTGATCGCGCTGACGCCCGGAACCCAGCCCGTCGGCGCCATCCGGGTGCTGCTATGCTGCTATCCGGGTGGTTTCGCACCAGCGCATGGCATGCCTTCCCACCGCTATGCCGCGACGGCGGCCGGCGAGCGCGATCTTCCGCCGGACTTCGCGTCCGCCGCCGGACGTCCGCCGCCAACGTTGTTGATTCCATCGGCTTCGCCCTGGGCGTTCTATGCGGACCATCTGCAAACCCGGGGCGCCCTTGGACTGCTGGCACTGGCCGAGGAACGGGCGACCGGCGAGATCCGGCTGAGCGGCTACCGTGTGGACACGGCACTCGATTACCCGGCGGGTGTCCGTCGCATCCGCTTGGCTTTCTATGCCTTCGAACTGACCAACGACGCCGCGCTCGCGGCTTTCCAGGGCCTGCAGGACTCCGCCACGCGCGCCCTCCGCGCCACAGGATCCGACACGGGCCTTTGAGCTTCCATTTCTTGGTGTCCGTTTCAACGGCTATGGGCGCTTGACCGCAGCCGTCATGACAACTAGCATTCGAACCGTACGTGAAGTCTGGCGGCCTTCGCGAAGCTGGCTCAATGACATTCGACCAAGACGAGAGGCAACATGCTGGGAGCCATCGCCGGCGACATGATCGGGTCTCCATACGAGAAAGATCTTCACAAGTCAGAACCTAACGGAATGCGACCTCGTGCGCACTGCTCTTCAGACCTCAGGTGTGTGGTCCATGCTAAGGAATGAATTCGTCTCAAGAACGGCGGGTGTCGGCTTCACGGGAGGGCTCCCGTTCGCTTGGCCGGAGGTGTGGGTGAATGACGAGGACTTTGATACGGCACGGGAATGCTTGCAGAATGCGGGGTTGAGTTTTCTGAAACGGAGCGGATGAGACTGCCTCTAACAAAGCGGTGCAGGTACCTGCGCGCCGCGCCGCGTCTGCCCTTGATCGTCCGGCGAAAGGGGTAGCACCTATGCAGGTTCTCAACGTTCATGAGCTAGAGGTCCCCGTCGCAGCCGGAGTAGTCGGAGCACTTGTCGGGTCTCTCGCCTCCGGCTCCCGAAGCCCCTCACTCTGAACGGTTGGCGAAGAGGCTGATGAGGAACGAGACCAGAACACAAGAATTCTACCGGTGCAGCATCCGGTTGTGGGGAATTATCACGGCGGCCGGCGTACTCGCCGGTGCGGCAAGCCTTCTCGGCTTCCTGGGCGCATTCAACTGGTTCATGCGCAAGCATGGGCCGAACGCGACGTATGGGCAGAAACCGGCCTAGCAACAACATACAGGGAGCATTATGTCGACTCGATGGTTCTTAAAACTAGTGGTCATTGCCGTAAGTCTGACGGCCTCTTCGTTGATGGCGGGACAACGCGCTACCTATCTGGACCGTCTGCAACAACGCGCATTGGACTGGCAACGGGAATTGCCGAACATGCGCGTCAGCGCCTCCAATGCCGCGGCCAACGTTCTGTCGGGCGGAAATGTTTACGTCGCGGGACCCCAAGCCGGATTTCCCGCGGAAGCCGGCGGAAGGGCCGGCGGTCTCATGCTCATACGCGGATACTCCGGAGTCTTGACCAACACCGATATCGTACTGACTGCCTTTTCATCGCCGGATGGTTCCGCTGAATTGCAGGCGCTTCTGGAAAAGGCAGATCAGGCCGGCGCAACGGTAATCCTGTTCGCGAACGGATTCGCCAATACCGTTTCCATGAAGCGCGGCAAGCTGTACCTTCTGCCATCCAAGCCCTTTGAACGCGTTGGCGATCCAGAGCGCATGAGCATCGAGACCATGAGCAACGTGATCGGCATGTGGGGTTGGACCGCGGAATTCATTGGCGCCTGCGTGGCGCAAGGCAAAATGCCGTGCGTTTATCAAAGCTATGGCATGCCCGGCGGGAGAGAGCGCGGCGAAGCGCTTAGAGGATTCTATTTCCATGACATGTCGAATGTTCGAGTCCAAGACGCCAAAGACCTCGGCTTGCGATTATTAAAAAAAACCGCGGACTCTCTGAACAAGGCGCGGATCGATAATAAGGACGGCTTCGTGAAGGCCGCGTCCATGCTTCGCGATAGTCGTCTCTCCAGCAACGTGGTTCACGTTGGCTTCATCGGCCACTTGTATCCGCAGGAACTCCAGCAACCGCAAACGCCATCCTGGTTCCGCATCGAAAACGAACCGACGAATGTGAATTCGGGCGATGTCATCGTCTATCTTGGATACCAGGCATTTCCCTGGTCACAGCTCAAGACGCTTACCGCTCATCAAGCGGTCGTCATGTGCAGTCTTCCAGCGCCGGCCGAATTCACCTCATCCCCAAACCATGTCTATCTGAATCCGTTCTGGGAGATCCCAGACGGTTGCCTGGACGTGGAAGGCTACGATGTTCCTCTTATTCCTCTTTCCGGCATCATGGACACGGCGATCTACTGGCAACTCGTGGATCTCATCAGCAACTGACGCTCGCCGAATCCGCCAGGTGCATTCATCAAACAATGTAACATGTAGTTGACATAATGTTCGCTATAGCGTACTATACGTGTCGAGCACCACGAAAGGAGTCGTTATGTCGCGTCTGGAAAAACATGCGTGGTTCAATATCGGAGTATTCGCGGTTGCCTGTGCCCTCTTTGCGCTCGCCCGTCCATACGTCGGAGTCTTGCCGGCTACAGGTTGCTTTGGGCTGTGTGGGCTATGGGGTTTCGGGCCTCATGTTTTCTATCGCAAGGGGAAAATGGGCCCGTCTCTGGACGAGCGAGAAAGCGCGATCATGCGACGCGCCTGGCAGGCTGGCCATGGCGTATTCTGGCTTCTCTTCGTCAGTTCATTCATGCTTGCGTGGAGCTTTCATCGCAATGGGAATGTCACGGTTCCGGCGGAGTATCTTCCCCTGATGGTTTTCGCGGCCATGATTCTCGTTGTTCTTGTTCAATCCCTTGCCATGCTGATCCTGTGCAAAACGGGTCTGAAGAATGCAGAGTAATAAAATTGGCAACCGTATCCGCCGACTTCGATTCGACAACGGGGAGATGACGCAAGAGCAGCTCGCCGACAGCGTCGGAGTCACGCGTCAGACCATCATTGCGCTGGAAGGTCAGAAGTACTATCCATCGCTTGAGCTCGCTTTCCGAATCGCGCAGGCGTTTGGCGTTCGAGTGGAAGACGTCTTCCAATACGAGGAGCGCCCAAGAGAAGCAAAACGGAAATGATTTCCCAAGAGACTCAACGGCGTTCAAAACGATGGCCCCAACAACTGCCTCCCCTTGTACTCCAACCCGCGGCGGGTTGGCGAACGGAGAGGCGGGGCGTTGGGCAAAAGGAATGAAGGCAGTACAAGAGCAGCCAGTCGGGATGTATGCGTGGTTCGGCTACCGGCTCCCGTTCGAACAACGCATCGCACTCATATCTCAAGCTGGATTTGCGACAACCAGCTTCTGGTTCGGTGATGACGAAGAGTTGTTTGCGGGTGGCATGGCCGACAGGATGACGCTCCTCGCGCGTCAGGCCGGACTGTCGGTGGACAACATCCATGTGCCGTTTGCGGAATGCAACGCCTTTTGGTCGGATTCCGAGGACTCCAGGCTAGCCGTTGTTAAGCAGTATGAAGTGGCTTTGACGTTCTGCCGGAATAATGACATTCCCTGGGTCGTCGTTCACGTCGCCAAAGGTCCAACGCCTCCCCCGCCAACGCAGAGCGGATTGCGGGCAATTGGGGACCTTGCCAGGCGGGCTGAAGAGC